>JANPCT010000227.1:0-2290 GCA_031431095.1 Acidobacteriota bacterium
CGGACGACGTCGCCGTCCGCGCTCACCTCGGCCTGCTGGCGGACGGTTCCCGCCGTTATCAGTACAACCCGCGGCTCCTCGACATCGTCCGGCAGATTCCCCGCGGCTCGATTGTCGACAGGGAAGGGCTGCCTCTGGCGACGGACGATCCGGCTCTGCTCACGCGCGCCACCGCGGGTTATGCGCGCCTGGGAATCGCGCTCACATCGGTGTGCCCGGATCCGGCGGTACGCTGTTACCCGCTCGGCGGGCGGGCCTTCCATGTCCTCGGCGATTCGAGGACCCGTACGAACTGGAGTGCGAGTAACACTTCGTTCGTCGAACGCGACAGCGAGTCGAAGCTCCGCGGCTTCGACGATCATCAGATGACGGTCCGCATGTTCGCGCCCGGCGGTGGGGACGCCTGGGTCGTCAGGCGTGACTATCGCGCCCTGTTGCCCGTACTGCGCCATCGACGGGAACCGGATTATTCCGCACTCAAAGCGTTGCTCTCCCGTCCGCGTGACTTGCGGCTGACGCTCGACGCGCGGCTGCAGGTGCGGGTGGCGGCAATTGTTGCGCGGCAGGCGGCGGCGTCCAGGTCCGGGCGCGCCGCGGGGGTCGTGCTCGATCCCGACACCGGTGACGTGCTCGCGAGTGTGAGCTATCCGTGGCCGATGGCGCAGTCGCGTTCCGATCCCGGCACCGCAGAGCAGGACGATCCGTTCCTGGACCGCGCGCGCTACGGGCTGTACCCTCCGGGATCGACGTTCAAGCTGGTGACCGCCGCGGCGGCGCTGCTGCGGCATCCGGCGGCAGAGCAGACAGCGTTCGTCTGCGCCCGCCTGCCGGACGGCCGTGTCGGGGCGCGCGTCGAGGGCTATGCACGTCCGATCCGCGACGACATCAAGGACACGACGCCGCATGGCACGGTCGATATGCACCGCGGCATGGTGGTGTCGTGCAACGCCTACTTCGCGCAGTTGGCGGCAAGCCTCGGACCGGCGGCAATGATCGCCGCCGCGGATCGCGCCGAGGTGCCGCTGGCGCGCAACAATGCGCCCGCGCGGATTCGGGAGACGCTGCCGCAGGCCGGCTACGGCCAGGGGGACGTCGTCGTGTCGCCGCTGCGAATGGCGCGGATTGCCGCGGCCATCGCCGCCGGAGGGACGATGCGGGACGCGCGCATCGATCCGGGGATCACAAACGCCTCGCACGAGTTCCTGCCGCCGGACGCTGCCCGCCAACTTGGCGGATTCATGCGCGACGTGGTGTTGAGCGGGACGGGGCGCAGCCTGCGCGATGCCGCCATTCCGATCGCGGGCAAGACGGGCACGGCCGAAGTGACGGGTGCGCCGTCGCACGCCTGGTTCGTCGGCTTCGCACCATATGGTGCGGCGAAGAAACGCATCGCCGTCGCCGTGGTGCTCGAAAATGCGGGTTATGGCGGCACCGCGGCCGCTCCGGTCGCGGGGGAGATTGTCAGCGCCGCGGCAGCACTTGGTCTGATTCGATGAGGGCGGTCATGGATATCGTCGGCAAGGCAAGGAAACTGGAACGGAAGATCGCGCGCAGCCTCGATGCGGCGGTCGTGGAACTGGCGGGCGCCTCGGATCCGGCACCACTCGAAATCGTCCACGGCGTTCTTGACCGCGCGGAGGAGCAGATTCAGGAGGCGGGGCGCGGGGTTCGCCTGTTTCCGTTCAACAGGATGAAAGTGGTGGTCGTCGCGCCGCCGAACGACAAAAGCCGGCGCGCGCGGTTTGCCGCTGTCGTGGATGGGCCGCCCTCGCTTGCGGAGCGGCTGCAGGCCCGACTGCGATCGAGCGGCTGCCGCGCGGGCGACCTGACGGTGGACGTCGGTTACGTGGCGAAGAGGGGCTCGAAGTGGGACAACCCGTCGTTCGACGTCACGTTCGAACGAGCTCCTGACGTGAGTGCGCCGGTGGCGGTGACTGCTGTCGCACGACTGAAGCTCACGGTCGTAACCGGCAGCGCCGAGCGACGCAGCCAGGTCTTCACCGGCGGACGCATCGACATTGGCCGCCGCGCCCAGGTGCTCGATTCGAAGCAGCGCGTCGTGCGAACGAACCATGTCGCGTTCGAAGAGGGTCCGGAAGGGAACAGCAGTGTCTCGCGGCAGCACGCCCACATCACGTATGTGCCACGACCAGGAGAGTACCGGCTCCAGGACGATCGCAGCGTGCACGGAACCAGCATCGTCCGATCGGGCCGCACTATTCCGGTGCCGTCGGCTTCGCGCGGCGTGCGCCTGGAGAGTGGCGACGAGATTGTCGTCGGACAGGCGCGG
>JANPCT010000228.1:0-1853 GCA_031431095.1 Acidobacteriota bacterium
CGCCGCCCTGGCCGCCCTGCAACCGGGCGCCGGCGCGACGCGATATGCCGCGCTGTTCGACAAAGCGGCCGAGCTCCTCGTGGATGAAGCCAACGGCCGTGTGGTGGTTGTGTCCGATCTGCAGCGCAGCGGCTTCGACGAATCGGCCGCACTCCTGCCGGAGGGCATCGATCTGCAGGTCCGGGATGTTGGCGCGGCGTCGAACAACCTGGCGCTCACCAGCGTCGCGATCCATCGCCGCCAGGTCATTGCGACTGTGCGCAACTTCGGTGCGCGCACGCGGACTGCCGACGTGCGCGTGGTCGCCGACGGCCGCAATCTGCCGCTCCAGCGCGCGACGATTGCGGGAGGCGACGCCGTGGACGTGGCCTTCGACGCCCCGGCCGCAGGCGCGAGTCGTGTCGAGGCGCACGTGGACGATTCCGACGGCTACGCGGCCGACAACGACCGCTACGCACTCGCCGAGGCCCGCACGCTGCCCCGGGTCACGATCGTGGGCGGCGCCGCGCCGGCCGGCAACGGCTTTTACGTGTCACGGGCGCTCCTGGCCGGTGCCGAAGACGGCGCCGACTTCGACGTGCGCATCATCACGGGCGCCGCCTTCATGGCGGACCCGGCGGACCGGCTGCGCGAGCAGTCAGTCGTCATGATCCTGTCGACGCACGGTCTCGATCGTCGTGCCGCCGACACCTTGCGCGGATTTCTCGCGCATGGCGGCGGCCTCCTCATCGCGGCAGGCCCCGACGTCGACGCGGCGGTGGTGTCGACGCTCCTCGACTGGGAGCCGGCCCTGGCGGCGCGCGAAGTGCGCCATGCCGGCGTGCTTGCGGCCACCGATTTGCGCCATCCGGTGCTGCGGCCGTTCGATGCCGTGGCGGCGAATTTGGGCCAGGTGATAGTCGATCGCGCCTGGGACGTTCCCCCGGGTGGGGCATGGCGCGTCGTCGCGCGCTACACCAACGGCGGCACCGCACTCGCCGAGCGGACTGGAATGCCCACCGGCCGTCTGATGTTGTTCACATCGGATCTGGATCGGCGCTGGAACGAATTCCCCCTGAACGCCGCATTCGTTCCGTTTACGCAGGAACTGGCGCGATACCTCGGTGGACGTTCGACGGTCCGCTTCGCGTACCTCGTTGGCGACGTTCCTGCCGGCGTGCCGTCCAGGCCCGGACTCGTCACGGTTGCGACCCGCACGGTGGCCGTCAACGTCGATCAGCGCGAGAGCTCGGTGGCACGCGTCAGCGCGGCTGAGTTCCAGCAGATGGTCACGCGCTCATCCGCACAGTCACAGCCGCGCGCGGTGCGCCTGGCGCGGCAGGCCGAAGGCCAGCAGAACTACTGGCGCTACGGATTGCTGCTGATGCTCGGCGCGCTGATGGTCGAGGCGGTAGCGGGATCGCGATGATGGAATTGAACCGCGCGCTCCACACCATCCGCCGCCGCTGGCGTACCCTGCTCACGCTGCGCTGGTCGGCGCGCGCACTCTCCGCGGCGTCGCTGATTGTCGCCACGGCCGCGCTGGCGGAGCGGTGGCTGCAGCCTTCCGACACCGCGGCGCTGGTGCTCGCTACGACCGGCGCATTGCTCGCCGTCGCCTGCATGACTCTGGTTGTCTGGCCGGCGCGCCGGCGTCCTGACGATCGTGCCGTGGCCCGGTTCGTCGAAGAGAGCTGTCCCGACCTCGACGATGCGATCGTGACGGCGGTGGAGATCCAGGAACGCGGAGGAAGCGACTCCGTCTTCGCGCCGCTGGTCACTCGGTCGGCAGCCGCGCGCCTTGCCGCCGCAGATCTCGCGCGCTGCGTCGATCCTCGCGACCTTCGCCACGCGGCGGCGCGAACAATGGCGGC
>JANPCT010000229.1:0-4368 GCA_031431095.1 Acidobacteriota bacterium
CATGTGGTGGTGGTAGACCAGCCGCACGCCCATGGCTTTCGTCTTCGCGCCGAGCGTATTCAGCATGTCGGCCAGAGCCTTGTAATCCTCGGGGCCGATCGGGCGATTCTTCGGCTTCTCGTCGATGACCTGCAGCATCTCGCCGCCGGCGTCTCGCACGAACCTGGCATGCGAGAGGTGGAGTTCCATCTGCGCCTGGCGATCCTCAGGCTGGTATTTCAGGTTGCCGCTCGAGAGCACCGCGAACGTCAGGCGATGCTTCGCCAGCACGTCGCGCAGCACCGCCGGACGTGCGCCGTAGGCGTCGAACGCGCTGGCGCGCAACTGGATGCCCCTGAAGCCTACCTCGGCGATTTCTTCAATCGCCTTCGCGTCGTCGCCGCCCCAGGTGATGGCGGCGCAGCCGGGACGGATGCGGGCCTGGCCCTGGAGGCGAAAGCCGGCGGCGACGATGCCGAGGCCGGTGAGAAATTCGCGCCTGCCGAGATCAGACATGTGACGCCTCTATTGATGGACTCGTGCGGCGCGGCAACCAGGCGATGGCGATGGTGCCGGTGAGTGCGACGGCGATGAGGAGGACGAAACCCGTCCGGTAGCTGCCGGTCGCGTCGCGGAGGTAGCCGACCAGCATCGGGAACGTCGCTTCGGCGACGCCGTCCGCCGTCAGGATGACGCCGAGCAGGCGCCCGAGCACCTTCACCCCGAAGAGTTCCGCCGCCATCAGCGGGATGATCATGTATTCGCCGCCCAGGCCGAGACCGAAGATCACCGCGAACGCGTAGAGCGCGGCGGGGGACCCGGCGAAGAAGAGCAGCGGGATGGATGCCGCGATGAGCCCGTAGATCATGAGCATCACGTGCTTTCTTGGCATACGGTCGGCGAGCCATCCCATGAGCAGGCGTCCGGCGATGCTGGAGGCGAGCACCGTCGCGGCGACTGAGGCGGCCGCCGTCTGCGAAAACTTCAGGTCGAGACTCAGGAACAGTTTGAGGTGCTGATTGGTGCCGCCGACCGCGCCAATCGAGCACATGCTGCCCAGCGTAAGAAGATAGAACGCCGGGTTGCGGAAGATACCACCCATCGGGGCGACCGTCGCGACGTTCGCGGCGCGGGGCGATCCCCCGGGCGCAGAGACTGTTTCCGGCTCGTCGCGGATGAAAAACGCGAGAGGCATGGCGAGCGCGATAATCAGGATACCCAGCACCAGCAGGGCGCCGCGCCAGCCGAACGCTGCCACCAGTCGCGGCGAGAGGATCAGAACGAGATACCCGCCGATACCGATGCCCAGATACGCGAAGCCCATCGCCTTGCCGCGCGACGTGTCGAACCAGCGTGACAGCAGCACCTGGTTGGGCAGTGGACCGCCGCACACGTAGCCGAGCGCGTTGAGCAGATAGAACGCATAGAACATCCACAGCGAGGTCATGTGGGCAAGGCCGATGAGCGCGATCCCGGCCATCAGGATGCCGGCCATCATCAGCCGGCGCGGGCCGAATCGATCGACGACCCATCCAGCCATGAACCCGAATAGCGGCCCCACCAGCAGTTTGCTCAGCGCGTTGCCCGAGGTCACCTGGGTGCGCGACCAGCCGAAGTCCCTGACCATGAAGTCGTAGTAGAAGGGCAGACCGTAGAGCGCGAGCCCGACGATCGAGAACAGCGCCACGAACGACGTGAGCGCCATTCGCGTCTGCGTGCCTGTCGGCGTCGCCGCTGCGGGCCGCGGCGGATCATGCTCGGTCATCGACGCTCCATCACTCGAACCACAGCAGCGGCTGGCGCACGAAGAAGTTGCGGATCACTTCCTCGACGTCCGAATCCGGCGGCAGCGTGGACCACAGGTCGATGTAGTCGGGCTGCTTCAGCGCGACCCCGGCAAAGAGCAGGCTCGCCTGCCGCATCGGCCAGTCCGCGTCGTACATGACGTCTGGCGGTTTCGGCCAGGTCTTACGATCGCGGATGTAGGGAACCATGTAGGCCATCGCCTTGCGCATGCCGCGGCCGTCCGGCAGTTCGAACGCCCAGAGATCGTCTTCCGGTGTCGAGAGAATCTGGCTGATCGTGGCCATCGCCTCGAGGTTGAACAGCGAGTAGCCGTAGGGTTTGGTGCGTGCCAGCTCGCGCGGGAAGCTGCCGTCGGGCGCCATCTGCTGCACCAGGGTCGTCTTGAACCGCGTGCGGCAGTCGCGCAGGAGCGGTTCATTCTGACTGTAGTGCGCGAACGCGGCGACCTGCATCACCCAGCAGGTGGCGTGATTGTTGGTGGCGTCGCGCTCGTCCTTTCCGTATTGATCCGTGGTCAGCCAGTCCGTGTAGTCGGCGAACCACCGGCGTGCCACCGCGGCATCGTCGCGCGACCAGCCCGGCGCGCCGTCCAGCCGTTCGAGCGCCCGCGCGACTTCGACCAGATGGATGGTGTCGATGATTCCCGTGCCGCGGCCCGTGACGCGCCCCTGGATCGCCTGCGCATAGCGCAGCGCCGGCGTCATGCGGGTCGCGCGCGACACGAACCACGCGCGCGCGTGGCGGGCCGCGGCCGCGGCGTATTTCGGGTCTTTCGTCAGCGTGTAGGCGGCGGTCAGGGCCGGCATCTGCACCGACAGCCGCATCAGCGCGCGGCGATGGTCGGCAAAATTGGCGGGATTGCTCAGCCCGTCCTTCTGGACGTACGGCCCCGCCGGATCCACAGGGTCGGGCCACCAGTAGTCCCCTTCGGAGAAGAAGTCGTGCGGTCCCCCGGCGCTGCGCGGCGACGTGCTCGCCGTCACGGTGACGGCGCGTTCCTTCACATAGCGGTCCGCCGCCGCCATCACCCGCGCGCGCTCCCGCGCCGAGTCCAGGCCGCCACCCGTTTGCGGCAGCCGCGGCGCAACCGCGAGCAATATCATCGTGAAGACGATCGCCAGTCGCATCAATGGGGTCCTCCGCCGACGCTACGCCTCACCAGCGCAATCCGCCTATTGCTGCACCGCTTCGCGTGATCCGCTCGAGCGGCGCTGGATCAGCCGCGGTGGAATGACGGTGCGGCGCGGACGCCCCGCCCGGCGTTCGGATTCATCGTCAATCTGAGCGAACAGCAGGGGCGCGGCGGCCTTGCCCTGATCCTCGCGGGACCAGCTGACGGTCGTCAGCGGCACCCGCTCCAGCTCGCCTAGTGCGTGGTCGCCGGCGCCGGCGACCGCGATATCGTCCGGCACCCCGAGCCCGGCCGCCCACACCGCTTTCATCACGCCGATCGCGGACGGATCGTTGGCGGCGAACACCGCGTCGATGCGTGGCGCGACACTTTCGACGCCGGCGACGATCTCCGCGAAGAAGGAGTGCATCAGGTCGGGGATGACGATGCCGAGCGTTTTGCTGCGCCTGAGCGTCAGGCTGCGGGCCACGGCGCTAAAGTCAATTGACTTAAACGGTCAGGAATAGTATCACTCGCTCGCCAAACTGGATGTTTCGACTTGGGAGGGGAGAAACAATGAGGCTCTGCGTGTCGATGGCCCGGTGCCTGCTGGCCGGCCTGCTCGCATGTCTCGTCGCCGCGGCCGCGGCGGCGCAAAGCAACACCGGCCAGATTTCCGGCGCCGTCAAGGATTCGTCAGGCGGGGTGCTGCCCGGCGTCACGGTGACGGTGACCAACCTCGGAACCGCCACCTCGCGTGCCGCGGTGACGGACGATCGCGGCTCGTATGTGGTCACGAACCTGCCGGTCGGGAGCTATTCGGTCGCCGTGGAGCTCCAGGGATTTCGCAAGGCGGAGAAGACCGGCTTCGAGGTCACGCCCCAGGGCAAGTTGAGCGCCGACTTCAGTCTGTCGGTGGGCGCGATGAGCGAGACCGTCGAAGTACAGGCGGTCCGCGGCGAAACGGTCAACCGCACGTCCGGCGAGATCTCGCGGATCATCGACGGCGCGCAGGTGCGTGAGCTCGCGCTCTCGGGCCGCAACTACCTGGAGCTGGCGTCGCTCATTCCCGGCGCCGTGCAGATCGACGACGACCAGATGGCCCTGACGACCAGTCTCGGCACCGCCGGCACCGTGATCAACGGCTCGCGCGGCAACACCAACAGCCTCATGGTGGACGGCGGCTTCAACCTCGACTCCGGCTCGAACGCCCGCCAGATCAACAACGTCGGCCTCGACTTCATCGACCAGGTGAAGGTCCAGACATCGAACTTCTCGGCGGAACTCGGCCGCAACTCAGGGGCGGCGTTCAACGTGGTCACCAAGAGCGGCACCAACAGCTTCAAGGGCAGCGCCTTCACCCTGATGCGCGACGACAAATTCGACGCGGCCAACTATTTCGCTCCGAAGAACGCCGCCGGCCAGCGGATCAAAGGGCGGCTCGATTTTCGCGATTTCGGCGGCGCCCTCGG
>JANPCT010000230.1:0-7908 GCA_031431095.1 Acidobacteriota bacterium
GGCTGCGGGACGGCGAGACCAACATGCTCGCCGGATTGATCCGCGACGACGAGCGCAACGTCATGTCCGGGATTCCCGGCCTGAGCGACCTGCCCCTCATCGGACGGCTGTTCGCGAACAACCGCCGCGAAACGCAGCAGACCGACATCATCCTCACGCTGACGCCGCACATCGTGCGCGTCCTCGACATCACGGAAGCGGACCTGCGGTCGTTCCGATTGGGAGGCGAACCCAACGCAGTCGGAGATATCCTCCGCGCTCCAGCCGAACCACCGCGGGACGAACGCGCGGAACTGCCGCCGCCCGGCCCGCCGTCTGCACCTTCCCTGCCGGTACCGGCAACGCAGCCGGCGCGGCCACCGGTCCCGCAGCCATTGCAGGGAACGTTACCGGGCACGACCGTGCCCGTGCCAAAGAAACCGGGCGGGGGCGGTGAAGTTGGTGGTCGGTAGTTGGTGGTTTGTGGTTACGGGTGGTTCGCGACGACAATCCACTATCCCCAAACTACGAACCCCCCTCCACCCTCTCCACCTGTCCTCCCAGACTCCTTAGCCGTTCGATGAGCGACGCATAGCCGCGCTCCACGGTTTCGAGCGGCGTCACCGTGCTTTCCCCTTCCGCAGCGAGCGCCGCCGCGATTAACGCCATGCCTGAACGAAGATCCCGGCTGTCGAGCGCACGGCCGCGAAGCTTCGCCGGCCCGCTCACGATGATGCGGTGTGGATCGCACAGGAACAGATCCGCCCGCATCGCGCTCATCTGTTCGAGCGCAAAAAGGCGCAACTCGTAGAGCCAGTCGTGGACCAGCGTTCGCCCCTCGGCCTGCGTGGCCAGCACCGTCACCAGGCTGACGAGATCGCTCGGGAAGCCCGGCCAGAGGCCGGTCGTGATGCGGCGGACGCCGTGCAGCGTCGATGGCCGTACGATCAACGTGTCGTCGCCGTACGAACAATCGAGCCCCATTCTCAGGAGCGGCGCCGCGATGACCTCGAGGTCCACCGAACGCGCGCCGGTGACCTCGATATCGCCGTTGGTGATGGCGGCGACGACAGCCCAGCTGCCGGCCTCGATGTAGTCGCCCGCGAGCCGATGGCGCGCGCCTGTGCGCGACGCGACCGGGTGCACGCGCAAGGTGGAACTGCCGACACCTTCGATCCCCACACCCATCGCCTGCAAAAAGATACAGAGCTCGACGACATGCGGCTCGGTCGCGGCATGGCGAATCTCGGACTCTCCTTCGGCGGCCGCGGCAGCCAGCAGCGCGGTTTCGGTGCCGGTGACGGACGCCTCGTCCAGGTAGAACGATGCGCCGCGCAGCCCGTTGGGAGCATGCATCGCGTGGCCCGGCTCGTCGAGAGGACGGGCGCCCAGCGCCATCAACGCGCCGACATGCGTCGAGATGGTGCGGCGGGCGGGAAAATCCCCCCCGGGAGGGGCCAGGCGCGCCGAGCCCATTCGCGCCAGCAGCGGCCCGAGCAGGAGGACGGAGCCGCGCAGGCGTCCGACGAGCGCGGGGTCAGGCTGATCGCCGGTGACACGTTCGCACCGGATGCGCAGCGTCCCTGTGCCTTGTCCCTCCACGCGCGCACCGAGCCCCTGGATCAGCTGCAGCAGCACGTCCACGTCACGGATGCGGGGCACATTGGAGATCTCGCACTCCTCGTCGGTGAGCATGCACGCGGCGATCAGCGGCAGCGCCGAGTTCTTGTTGCCTTCGACCGCCACGCGTCCCGACAGCGCCCGCCCGCCTTCAATCAGCAAAGAAGCCATGACACCTCATCGATCGGCTAGAACCCCAGGTAGACGATTTCATCGCGCAACTCGACGCCGAACCGTTCCCGCACCTCGCGCCGGCAGCGCTCAATCAAACGGCGGATGTCGGCCGCGGCCGCGCCGCCGTCGTTGACGATGAAGTTGCCGTGCGTGGGCGAGACGCGCGCTGCCCCTTCGCGCATGCCCTTGAGGCCGGCACGATCGACCAGCGCGCCCGCCGAGAGCGGGATGCCCGCGGGCACGCGATCGACGGCGGCGTCCGGGTTCTGAAAAATGCAGCCCGCACTGGCGGCCTCGAGCGGCTGCGTGCGCTTCCGGTACGCCAGCGACGCGCGTGCGACCCTGCGCAGCGCCGCCGGTTCGCCGCGGCCCGAAACAAAATCCACCGACAGCACGAGCTCGCGCGTCCGCTGCAGACGGCTGCGGTCGTAGCCGAACTCCATCCCCGCGGCCGCGATGCGCCTCTCGAATACCTCAGCAGCCAGGTCGACGACGAGGACGCTCTCGATCAGTTCGCCGATCAGGCGTCCCTGGAAGTGCGCGTTCCCGTAGATCGCACCGCCGACGGTGCCCGGCGTGCCGGCCCATGCCTCGAGCCCCGCCACGCCGCGCCCGATCGTCCATCGAACCAGGCCGTTGATCGTGAGGCCTCCGTCAGCGCGGATTCTGCGATCGTCAATCGCGCGCGCCTCCCCGCCGTGGACCCTGAGTACCATGCCCCGGATCCCGGCGTCGGCGACCAGCACGTTGGATCCCCCGCCCAGGACCGTGACAGGCAGCCCTGCGGCGCGCGCTGCGCGCAGCGCCGCCTTGATTTCGGCCGCGCCATGAGCGTGGACGAGCCAGTCGGCGGGCCCTCCGGCTTTGAACGTCGTGAACGGAGCGAGCGCGGCGTTTCGCTGGACGCGCTGCGGTGGAATGTCAGGCGCCAGCACGTCGACGAGGTCGGAGCCGATCATGGGCGCAATCCTCCGAGCGCCGCGACGCGGGCGCGCAACGCCGCCAGCGCGTCGGTGCGCGTGACCGGCCTGAACTCGACCCAGTCCCCCGGCGCGAGCTGCCCTGCGACAGGAAGGTCGGCGGCAATCACGTTGGCGATCGTCGCATACCCCCCGGTGGTCTGGCGCTCCGCCATCAACAGGATTGGCTGGCCTGAAGCCGGCACTTGCACGACGCCCATGGGCATCGCTTCAGACAGGATGTCGGCCGCACCCACGTGGACGAGAGAAGGTCCGTCGAGCCGGTATCCCATGCGGTTGGACTGCGGGCTCACGGTGAACCGCGCCTGCACCAGCAGGTCCCAGGCATCGTCGGTAAAGCGCGCGCGGTGGACGGCCGGAAGGACTCGCAACCTGGCACCACCTGCCGGCAACTCGAGCGGCAGTGGCGGCGCATCGTTCTCCTGAGCAAGCGAACCGGCCGGCTCCGCTCGATTGATCGGCGCATCACTCGTCGACGATCCCGCAACATGACTGCGATCCGGGAACGATCCGACCGCAAGGACATCGCCTCCCCTGAGGGCGCGTCCTCCGAACGGACCCATGCCGCTCACCAGGTGCGTCGAACGGCTGCCGAGCGTGACGGGTGCGTCAAATCCGCCGAGGACCGCCAGGGTGAGACGCGCCCCTCGACCCCGCGCCCCGCACCGGATCCGCGCTCCCGATGCCACCACGAACGGCAGGTGGCGAGGGGCTGTCGCACCGTCAACGGACACGTCGATCTCCGCGCCGGCAATGGCGCATGTGATCTCGCCTCCCGCTTCGAGCTCCGGTCCGAGGATGGTGATCTCCAGCGCGGCGGCCGACGGGTTGTTTCCGAGCACCTGGTTGGCCAGCCGGTGCGAATAGGCATCCATCGGTCCGGAGACAGGCACGCCAAGTCCCTGGTACCCCGAACGGCCGAGGTCCTGGATCGTGGTGAGCATCCCGGGCCTGATCACGGTCAGGATGCGAACGGGGTCTGACCCCGCCGTCAGAAATCACCCCATTCGGAGGTCGCGCGGTACGCAGCTTCGGAAATACGGGTGAACCGGACGCGGTCACCGGGATGAAACAGGAAAGGATGCGCGCGTCCTGGATCGAACGGCCTTACAGGGCAGCGCCCGATCACATTCCAGCCGCCAGGCGTCTCCGACGGGTAGACGCCGGTCTGCCCCGCCGCTACCGCAACGGAGCCGGCAGGCACCTTCAAGCGCGGTGAGGCACGGCGTGGAGCGGCAATACGTGCATCGACGGACGCCATGTAGGCAAACCCCGGCATGAAGCCGACCACGAACACGCGGTACTCCCTGCCCAGGTGCAGCGCGATGACGTCGTCGATCGGGCAATTCGCGAACGCGGCGACGTCACCAAGATCCGGACCGTACATTCCGTCGTAACACACCGGCACCGTCACCGAGACACCCAGCGGACCGGCGCCGGCCGAGCCGCTCGACGCAATCTCCTGCAACCGCGCCGGAACGCGTGACGCGGCGTCGGCGAGCGGGTCGACATACACCATGACCGATCGGTAGCCGACGACGACGTCCGAAACCGGCAAGCCGGCGGTGTGGACGGCGCCGGCAATCTGAATCGCCCGCTCGCTCACCGCCACGTCGATCCGATCCGGTAGTTCGATCAGCCACGCGGAATCGCCCGCGGGGACGATGCGCGCCGGCATCATCGTCGAGAGATCGGTCGGCGTACCTTCCACTGTGCCTGCCTGGTAGGGGGGCGGGGGCGATCAGCGCGCCTCGATGGCCGTCAACAGCTTCCGGTGAATGTCGTCGAAGCCGCCGTTCGACATGATGACGATCAGGTCTCCGTCGCGCGCGTCTCTGGCGACTGCCGTCACGATATCGTCCACCCTGGGGATGTAACGCGCGTCCTTTCCGCTCGCTTTCAGGTCGGCGATCAGCTGCTCGGGCGAGAGACGCTGCTCGTCGGGCAGCGTCGATCTGAAAATCGCCGGTAACACGATCCGATCGGCGCCGGCAAAGGCGCGGGCGAACTCGTGCTGGAAAATCTTGCGGCAGGAAGTGGCCGACCGTGGCTCGAAGATGGCCCAAATGCGCCGGTCGGGATACGCGGAACGGACGCCGGCCAGTGTCTCGGCAATTGCGGTGGGATGATGCGCGAAGTCGTCGTAGACCGAGACGCCGCGGGCGGTGCCGCGTAACTGCATGCGGCGGCGAACGCCTTTGAATTCGCGCAGGCCTGCGGACATCGTGTCGGTGCTGAGTCCGACGGCAGCGCCAACCGCAATCGCGGCCAGGGCGTTGCGGACGTTGTAGGCGCCGAGCATGGGCACCTCGAAGGCGCCGGCCGGCTCCCCTTTGCGCCGGAGGCTGAACCGCGTGATACCGGCCTCCACTTTCAGGTCGTGCGCCTGCCAGTCGGCGCCTTCCGAAAGCCCGAAGCTCTCCACGCGGCTGTGCGCGCCGGCCGCAAGCGCTCGCGCCTCTGGATCGTCGGCCCCGACCAGCAGCAGTCCACGGCGCGGAATGAGATTGACGAAACGCCTGAACGCCAGCCGGATCGACTCGAGGTCCGGGTAGATGTCGGCGTGGTCGTACTCGAGATTGCTGACCACGGCGATATCGGGCAGGTACTTGAGGAACTTTGCGCTCTTGTCGAAGAACGCGCTGTCGTACTCGTCCCCTTCGATGACGAACTCGCGCCCGCCGCCCAGGCGGAAGCTGCCGCCAAAGTTGTCGGCGATGCCGCCGATCAGCACGCTGGGATCGGCGCCGCCATGCGTCAGCAGCCATCCGGTCAGCGACGTGGTCGTCGTCTTGCCATGCGTGCCGGCAATGACGACCGAGCGCGCGCCCCACAGGAAGTGATCGCGCACCGCTTCCGGCAGCGAGCAATAGCGGATCTTCCGATCGAGCACCTCCTCGAGCTCGGGGTTGCCGCGCGAGATGGCGTTCCCGACCACGACGAGATCGAGCTCCGCGGTGATGTGCTCCGGCTGGTACCCCTGCAGGGTCGTGATCCCCTGTTCGGTGAGGAACTCGCTCATCGGCGGATAGACGTTCTGGTCGGAGCCGCGCACGTCGAAGCCTCTGCGCTTGAGCATGGCGGCGAGTGTCGCCATGGCGGTGCCGCATATGCCGATCAGGTGAATTCGTTTCATGCTCAGGCGACCGCTGCTTCCTCGATGATGACCGCCGGCGTTGGTCTGGTGACGACGCGCGCCCGTACGCCCAGTGGGAGCGTCATGCAGGCGCCATCGGTGTGCCCCGATGGCAGCCCGAAAAGAACCGGCCCGGGAAAGTCCGCGAGCATATCGGCGACGACGGCGCGGATGGCGGGCCCATCGGGCGCCGGTTCATCGCAGCGCGGCAGCTCGCCGAACACGATCGCGGACGCCCGCGCCAGCAGACCGGAGAGGCGAAGCTGGGTCAGCATGCGATGGATCCGGTAGGGGCGCTCCGCCACTTCGTCGATGAACAGCACATGCCCCACGGGCGGATCGAACGCGTAGGGTGTTCCCAGGGAGGCGAGCAGGTTCGTCAAGGTGCCGCCGAGCAGGGTCCCGTCGGCCTCCCCGTGGCGCAGCGCGGCAAGCTGTGGATGCGACATCACACCCGCCGGAGTGACGCGCGTCAGGACCCGGATGAAGCTGTCGAGGTCGTAGGCGGACTCTCCCTTCGCAAAGCGGCCATCGATCATGGGGCCGTGAAAGGCGACCATCCCGCACTGCCCTGTCAACCATGCGAGGAGAGACGTGTTGTCACTGTAACCAAGGAAGACTTTCGGCGTGCGCCGCGTCGTCACGACGTCGAGCAGCGGCAACAACTCGACGCTGCCGTATCCGCCACGCACCGCGACGACCGCCGCAATGGATGGATCCTCCCAGGCCTGCCTGAACGCCGCGGCGCGCACCGCTGGAGGGCCGGCCGTGTAGCGCTGCCGCGCGAACACCGATTCCTCATAGACGGGATCGTAGCCGAGGCGACGCAGCTCGCTGACGCCGGCGTCGAAGGACTCGCGTCCGAAGGGACTTGCGGGGGCGACCAGGCCGATGCGGTCGCCGCTGCGCAGCGCGCGCGGCTTGAGCATGTGGCTACGCGAACCTGGCCATCTCGGCGGCCACGGCCTGGTGTTCGTCGCGGCCGAGAATGGCGCGCAGCGCGGCGCCGGTTGCCGGACGGGCGCGCGGCGGCGCCAGGAAGCGTTCCTTGGCGCGCATCTGGTGCGCCAGGGCGTCCTCCACCCGCTGCAGCGGTATCCGTCCCTTTTCGATCGCGTAGATGAGGGCCTCGAGCGCCGCGATCTGCTTGTCCGGCGCCGGTTCGCACATCAGCACCGCGTCGCAGCCCGCGGCGATCGCCATCACGGTCGCCTCGCTGTGACCGTAGCGTCCGCTGATCGCCTTCATGTCCATGTCGTCGCTCAACACCAGGCCCTGGTATCCCATCTTCTTGCGCAGCAGCCCGTCGATGATCCGCGCCGACAGCGTACCGGGAAGCTCCTCGTCGAGCGCGGGGACGAGGATGTGCGCCGTCATGATGGCGGCGACGTCGGCGGCGATCGCGGCCGCGAACGGCACGAGCTCCACGGCGTCGAGGCGGTCAGGGGGATGATCGAGCAGCGGCATCTCGAAGTGCGAATCGGCGCTGGTGTCGCCGTGACCCGGAAAATGTTTACCGCAGGCCGCGATTCCGGCGCCTTGGAGCGCGCGAATGATCGCCGTGCCCAGGCGGGCGACGTCCTCCGCGCGATCGGCGAGGGAACGATCGCCGATCACCGAATTCTTCGGGTTGGTGTGGACGTCGAGGACCGGTGTGTAGTCCATCGAGATCCCGACCGCGTGCAGCTCCGCGGCCAGCGCCCGCGCGAAGCGCTCGGCGAGCTTCTCGTCGCCTGGTGCTCCCGCCCGGCCGAGCGTGGCCATCGCCGGCCATTCGGTGAACGGCCGCTTCAGGCGCGCCACCCGTCCACCCTCCTGGTCCACGCTGATCCAGAGTGGAACCTCGTCGGCAAGCTCCTGGGATTCGCGTGACAGATCGGCAACCTGTTCGGGGGTGGCGACGTTGCGCGCAAAGAAGATCACGCCCGCCAGATCGAATTCCCTGGCGATCATCCGGACTTCGTCCGGCAGCGCGTGGCCGTTGAAGCCGACGATCGCGAGCTGACCGATATGGCGCCG
>JANPCT010000231.1:0-3127 GCA_031431095.1 Acidobacteriota bacterium
CGAGGAGGGCCCGCACCGCGAGCATCGCGATGCCGATGCCGGCTTTCATGTCGAACACGCCCGGCCCATGGAGCCGCCCGTTCGACCGCACGAGCGGCATGCGTTCCAGCTGGCCGACCGGCCAGACGGTGTCGAAGTGCCCGAGCAGCATGACGGGCGTGCCGGGCCCTGCGAACCGCGCGCACAAGTGGTTGCCGCGTCCGGCCTGGGGCAGGACCTGCCCCTCGCCGCCGGCGGCGCGAAGCAGGTCCGCGAGCACAGCGCCACAGCGATCGACAGCGGCCTTGTCGGTACTGGGCGACTCGAGACGTACGAGCGTCTCGATCGCGGTGACCGTGTCGTCGAGATGCTTCTCGCAGTACGTCAGCAGATCGTTCATGCCAGGTAGCGCCCGACGTTCAACCCGGGCAGACGTCTATAATAGAAGCATGTTGCTGGGACTGGTTCTCGCGCTTCTCGTGCAGACGCCGCAGCCCTTTCCGAAAGTGGGCCCGCCTCGTCCGGCGGCTCCCACAGGACCCGAGCAGACGACTCCCGCCCCTTCGGCGCCGCGCCCGGCGCCGGCCGCGCCAGGACCACAGGACATCCCCACCGAAGCAACACTCGGCGTTGCGATTTTTCCAGGTGCGGAGTTCGTGGGTTCGTTCGACGCCGGCAAAGGGCAGCGCTACTACCTGTTCGGCACCAATACGAGCTTCGCTGAGCTGGTGAACTACTACAAGAACGTTCTCAAGCAGAAGGGTGAGCTGGTCTACGAGGAGCCTGGCGTGCACCAGTTCGACATCGGGAAATACAAGGAAGAGTCGATGGCGTTCCCCCCGAGCGTTACGGTCAAGGACTACACCTGGGGGGGATCCGCCGGCTACCTGAATCCCCGGCGCGGCGTGCAGCCGGCGCGGTTCAAGACCATCATCCAGGTCGTCCCCAACCTGCCGTTCTGATCGCGCTGCAGCGCATCGCGCGAGGCGATCCTACCTGGTGGCGGGCTGTGCCTTGAGGAACGTCTGCACTTCGGCGTTCTCGGGGAACGCCTTGGCGATGCGCCGGGCTACTGCCGTGGCGGCAGGAATGTTCTTGTCGCGCAGGAGCATGTCCCACAACGCGAACTCCGCCTCGGCGTGGCTGAATGGATCTGTCGCCATTTCGGCCCCCTCGCGAACCGCGGCGAGCCCCTTCTTCTTGTTACCGCCGCCGAGCACCCACCGCGTGCCCCACGGCATGCGCGTGTTGACGATGAAGTCGATCCAGCCGCGCGAGACGCGGGCGCGGACGTGCGTCGGGTTGACCTTGAGCACCGCGTCGAGCGACTTGCGCGCTTCCCAGTACTCATCCCAGCCGGTTTTTTTCCCGAGCAGCCCGAGCTGGAGCCACACGTAATTCAGGTCGAGCTTGCCGAGGTAGAACAACGCGGTCTCGTCGGCGGGGTTCTTCTTCAGAATCTCGCGCGCCACGCCCTGGCCATGGTGAAGATCCGCTTCGAACGCGGCCAGCACTTCCGGGCACTTGGCGCACCGCTTCAGTGCTTCCGCCTTGTCGTCGCCGTTGTGCGCGTCCTGGCCTTTGAGCAGGCCTCGCAGCACGAACAGCAATGCGGTGGTACGGACTTCGTCGTTCGGCAGGTCCTGGGCCCCCGAGGCGCGCAGCGACAGCGCGAGAGCTGCCGCTTCCTCGTAGTGCGCGTTATAGAACAGGCGTTGCGCATCCGCGAGGGACGGAGGTTCCGCGATCTGCGACGCGAGTACGGGAGCCGCGGCGAGCAGGCTCGCGAGGCCCGCGCAGACGGCGCCCCAGGAAATCGTGTTCATGTATGTCTTCACTATGCCAGCGACGGCTGGCGCGATACGTTCAATTCAGGACAGGGAGCTATTCTCTGGGCACGTAGACTTCGCCGCGTTTACGGAACTCCACGGACTTCTCGTCCATGCCTTTCCGGGCGACGTCGTCAATGCCGGCCGGACTGGCGGGGCCGGCGGCAGCGCCGGCGCGGATCTGCTGCGTCAATTCCATGCTGCAGAACTTCGGGCCGCACATCGAGCAGAAGTGCGCGACCTTGGCGCCGTCTGCGGGCAGCGTCTCGTCATGAAAGGCCCGCGCCGTCACCGGGTCAAGCGCCAGATTGAACTGGTCCTGCCAGCGGAACTCGAACCGCGCTTTCGACAAGGCGTCGTCCCACGCCTGGGCGCGCGGATGGCCCTTGGCGAGGTCCGCAGCATGCGCGGCAATCCTGTAGGCGATCACGCCGGCCTTGACGTCGTCGCGATTCGGCAGACCGAGGTGCTCCTTCGGGGTCACGTAGCAGAGCATCGCGGTGCCGTACCAGCCGATCATCGCCGCGCCGATGGCCGAGGTGATGTGGTCGTAGCCGGGTGCGATGTCGGTCGTGAGCGGGCCGAGGGTGTAGAACGGCGCTTCCTCGCACCACTCGAGCTGCTTCTCCATGTTCTCGCGTATGAGGTGCATCGGCACGTGCCCGGGCCCTTCGTTCATGACCTGGACGTCGTACTCCCAGGCAATCCGCGTCAGTTCTCCCTGCGTTTTCAACTCGGCGAACTGCGGCTCGTCGTTGGCGTCGGCAATGGAGCCGGGCCGCAGTCCGTCTCCGAGCGAGAACGAGACGTCGTAGGCGCGCATGATCTCGCAGATCTCGCGGAAGTGCGTGTAGGTGAAGTTCTCCTGGTGGTGCGCCAGGCACCATCTCGCCATGATCGAGCCGCCGCGCGAGACGATGCCCGTCAGCCGGCTGGCGGTCATCGGAATGTAGCGCAGCAGCACGCCGGCGTGGACGGTGAAGTAGTCGACGCCCTGTTCGGCCTGCTCGATCAGGGTGTCGCGGTAGATCTCCCACGTGAGATCCTCGGGGCGGCCGCCGCATTTCTCCAGCGCCTGGTAGATCGGCACGGTGCCGATCGGCACGGCCGAGTTGCGGATGATCCACTCGCGCGTCTTGTGGATGTCCTTGCCGGTCGAGAGGTCCATCACCGTGTCGGCGCCCCACAGCGTCGACCAGCGCAGCTTCTCCACTTCCTCCTCGATCGAGGAGCTCACCGCGGAGTTGCCGATGTTGGCATTGATCTTCACCGCGAAGTTGCGGCCGATGATCCTCGGCTCGAGCTCCGGGTGGTTCACG
>JANPCT010000232.1:0-2469 GCA_031431095.1 Acidobacteriota bacterium
GCCATCAACGCCGCCGCAGAGGACGTCGCTCAGACCAACCGTGCCCGGACGCCCACGTTCCGCTATGACGCGGCCGCCTCGGACACCATCCGCTACACCACCTCCATGCCCGCGACCTCCTGCATCAGCGCGTCCAGGTACTCGAGCTTCTTGAGCGCCGGCCAGCCGTCGTAGCGCGGGCGCCAGTCCGAGTCCGGGTTCATCCAGACCGCGAAAGTCTCGGCGAAATCTTCGTCCGGATGGCTCTGGGCGTACCAGCTGTCGAGGTGCAGGACGAAGCTCTTGCTATAGGGCTTTGGATCGTAGAACTGCGGATACGCCTTGTACGAAGGACCAAACACTTGCTGCCGGCGCCGCCGTTGCCGCAGTTTGTAGGCGTTGTCGATGGCGTGTCCGGCCTCGTGCCGCAGGATGCGCATACACCAGTCCGGGGTGCCGCCCTCGACCTCGAGCATGTATTCGCGCTCGAGACGTTCGAGCCGGGGATGCGCGAGATAGAACGGGATGGCGACGCCGGGCACCCCATCGGGCGAAAACCACTCGTCCGACAGCCAGAAGTGCGGCCGGAACGCCGCCAGCCCCCGCGTGTCGAGTTCCTGCTGCAGCGCGCCAATGCGGTCGGCCAGCACGCTCTCTTCTATCGTGACGCCGAGCTGGCACATCCGCAGCTCGAGGAGCTTCTCGTCGGGCCAGTCTGCCCACTCGTCGGATGGGATGACCGGGGGTTTCGGCATCCCTCCAGTCTATCGCCGGACCGCCCGATGGCCCCCGGCGCGGAGATGTGCTATACCCATGGGGCCCATCCCAGCCGTCGAGACTTCGCTCTCCGTTGAGCGAGGGCATCAGGAGCATATTGCATGAAATCCCTGTGTCGAATCGCGTGTGCCATGACGCTCGCCGTCATGATCGGTCCCTCGGTCAGCGCCCAACAGCCGCCGGCTGCGCCGGCCGCCAGCCCGAAGCCGGAGCAGAAGCCCGAACCAAAGCCGGAGCAGACACCCGAGCCGCAGAAGTACGAGGAGACGGTGGTCGTCTCCGCCTCGCGCACGGAAGAGAAGCTGATCAACGCGCCTGCCACGATGACGGTCATCGGACCGGCGACGATCCAGAGCGCGCCGACCCAGAACTTCGCCGAGCTCCTGCGGACGGTGCCGGGTATGAACATCACGCAGGTGTCGGCGCGCGACATCAACGTCACTTCCCGCGGCGCGACCGGCACGCTGTCGACCGGCACGCTCGCCCTGCTCGACGGCCGCAGCCTCTACCAGGACTTCTTCGGGTTCGTGATGTGGGACTTCCTGCCCGTCAATCTCAACGAGATCAAGCAGGTCGAAGTCATTCGCGGTCCGGCCTCCGCGGTGTGGGGCGCCAACGCCCTCAACGGCGTCGTCAACGTCATCACCAAGTCGCCGCGGGAGATGCAGGGCACCAGCGCCATCCTCGGCATCGGCGGCTTCGATCGTCCATCCGGCGGCAGCGGCGACAGCGCCGGGTCCGGCACGCTCTTCTACATCAGCGGCACGCACGCGCAGGCGGTCAACGACCGCGTCGCGTTCAAGATTTCGGCCGGCGGCTATACGCAGGACCCCTACGGCCGGCCGAGCGGCGCGATCCCCTGCGACCGCGCCGAAGTGTGCGCGACGGCGCGCAAACCTTACCCCAGCTTCCGCAATCAGGGCACCGCGCAACCGAAGTTCGACGCGCGCGTCGATTACGACTACGCCGACGGCAAGAAACTGTCGTTCTCCGGAGGCGCCGCGGGCACCGACGGCATCATGCACACGGGCATAGGTCCCTTCGACATCAACCGCGGAACGGTCATGGGCTACGGCAAGATGAACTTCTCGAACAAGGGGTTCCGCGCCGGCGTTTTCACGAACGTCCTCAACGGCGACGCCAACAACCTGCTCACCGTCGATGCGGCCGGCAAGACGATCGGCTTCGACTTCCTGACCAAGACGCTCGACTTCGAGGCGTCGAACGTGCAGGCCTTCCGCGACAAGCACGTCGTCACGTACGGCGGTAACCTGCGCTTCAACGCCTTCAAGATGTCGATCGCGCCGGCTGCCGAGAACCGCACCGAGGGCGGCGGCTACGTGCAGGACGAGATCTTCCTCTCGCGGTTGTTCCGCCTCGTCGCCGGCGCGCGCGTCGATCGTTTCGATTATCTCGACGACTTCGTCTTGTCGCCGCGCCTGACCTTCATGGTGAAGCCGCAGGAAAACCACACGGTGCGCCTCTCGTTCAACCGCGCCTACCGGTCGCCGTCGGTGATCAACAACTTCCTCGACATCACCATCGCGGAACCGCTGCCGCTCGGCGCCTTCTCGCCGCTACTGGCCGGCCGTACCTATCTCATTCCGATTCACGCCACCGGCAACTCCGACCTGAAAGAGACGTCGGTCGACGCCTACGAGCTTGGCTACAGCGGTGTCGTGGCGAACGGACGCGCGATTGTCTCGGCGGCCT
>JANPCT010000233.1:0-2465 GCA_031431095.1 Acidobacteriota bacterium
TGACCGACGCCGTCCGCCGGTATTCGGGACATCGCATCGCGCTCGTGCGTGTCCTCGGGATGTCGGTGGCCGTGCAGTTGTTCCGGGTCCTGCAGGCGTGGTGCCTTGGCCGCGCGTTGGGCATCGAGCTCCCCTGGCTGATCTGGCTCGTCTTCATTCCGATCATCGTCTTGGTCATGCAGGTGCCCGTCACCGTCAACGGCCTTGGCACGACGCAGCTGGCGTTCGAGCGCCTATTCGTTCCCCAGGGTGCGTCCGCGCCTCACGTCGTCGTCCTGTCGGTCCTGTTTCTCGCCCTTGGCATTGTCGGCACGCTGCCCGGAGGGGTGTTATACGCGCTCGGCCGTGACCGTGGGTGGCGCGGCAGATGATGGCGGCGCTGGCGTACGCGGCCCTTTACCTGCTCGCTCTCATGCCGGGGTTGCCGCTCGGGTTCGCGCTCTTCGGACGCCGTCATCCGGCGGGGTGGATCGCCGGCGGCGCTCTCGGCTACGCGCTGACGGCGATTGCCATCTGGGCGCCCATCCGCGCCGGAGTGCCGTCGGCTCTGACGTTCGTCATCGCGTGGCTCGTCGTTGGCGTGCTGGCATGGGCGATCGCGCGCACGACCACCGCCGCTCTCGTAACACTGCCGCCGTGGACTGGACGCGACTCGAAGGCGCTGGCGTGCGTCCTGCTGCTGACGCTGGCCGTCGCCGTGCCGCCGTTCTTGCGCGCGGGTGCGAGCGACGCGGCAGGCAACCGCTACTACCGCGCCTACTTCACCGCGGACTTCGTATGGCACGAAGCACTGAGCGCCGAGGTCGCGAAGTTCTCGTCGCCGCCGCGCAATCCATATCTCGCCACGCGTCCCATTCACTATTACTGGACCTACTTTCTCCTTCCCTCCATCGTCGCGGGCAGCACGGCCGGCGGTGCGAATCATCTCGAGACGTTTCTCAAAGTCAACGCGTGCGGGACGGCGCTGCTCTTCGTGTCGTCGATCTTCCTGTGCGCCTGGACGGCGATTCCACGCGCGCGGCCGGTTGCCGCCGGGGTCGCCCTCGCCATCGTGGCCTCGAGCGGCGAGGGGACGTTCGCGCTGTGGCGGTTCTGGCAGCGAGGCGTGCCGTTGGCCGAGGTCCGCAACCTCAACGTCGACGCCCTGAGCAACTGGTGGATGTCGGGTCTGCGTGTCGACGGCCTGCAACGCTGCTTCTGGTGGGTGCCTCAGCACTCGATGGCATACGCGCTGGGACTCGTCGCGCTCGCGGTCGTGAATGCGGCCGGCAGCGCCGCCCCCCTCGGGGCGATCGTGCTGTCGGGTCTCGCGCTCGCCGGGGCGACGTTGATGAACCCGTTCGTCGGTGGAATCTTCTCAGTCGCGTGGGGCGCCGCCGTCGTGATCGATGCAGCCCGCTCGGGCGCCCTCGTCAGACGCGCGGTCCGCCACGCCCTCGCCGCCGTTCCCGTCCTGCTCGCGGTCGGCTGGTGTGTCGGCAACGAGATGGTCGAGGGGGGAGGGTCGGCGCTTCAGTTCGGCTGGCTCGGCGAGGCGCGCAACGCGCCGCTCGCGTCGTTGCTGCTCTCGCTTGGCCCGGCCCTGGTCCCCGCCTGCATTGGCGTCCTGATGTGGAACCGTCCGCGTCATCGCGCCGGCCACGCGCGCGACGGAGATTCGCGCGGCGCCCCGCTTCACGCGGAACCGCGACGGCCCGGCGCTGCGATGCTGCTCGCGATCTTGTCACTGGCGCTGCTCTACTTCGTTCGCCTCGACGTCGATCGCGCGTGGGTCGGCTTTCGCGCGGGACAGATGTTTCTCGTTGCCGTCCCGGCACTGATCGCGCGCGGATTCGTGGCCCCGGGCGCCCGTCGCCGCGCCGCGATCGCGGCGGCGTTGCTGGCGCTGCTCGCGGGTGCGCCGACGACGATCATCGACGCCTACAACGCCCAGGACATCACCAATTTTTCGGCCAGCCCGATCGGGCCGTGGACCGTCACCATCACGCGCGACGAGCACGACGGCCTCGCGTGGCTGCGGCGAACGACCGCGCCCACCGCGATCGTCCAGATGGACCCGGCCGCGCGCGCGCGGCAGACATGGAGCCTGATTCCAAGCCTGGCGCACCGCCGCATGGCCGCGGGCCAGCCAAACTCAATACTGGGCGGAACCGCCGCCGGCACAGAGTACGCAGACAAATCGGCACGCGTCAGGACGATGTACGAAACGACGAACGCCCAACAGGCGTGGGAGATTGCCCGCTCGCTGCGCATCGATTACGTCTGGGTCGACAAGGTCGAACGAACCGCGTACCCCACGGGCATCACGAAGTTCGACACCTCGCCGGAATTGTTCGAGAACGCCTTCAGCAATGCTGAAGTCTCGATCTATCGCATCGCTAGCCGGCACTAGCACTCTAGCAGGGTGCTGAAAAAGTGACTTCAAAGGGATCGACACCGTGATCCGGTCGTACTACCATGCTCCC
>JANPCT010000234.1:0-4232 GCA_031431095.1 Acidobacteriota bacterium
CGGCTTCAACCGCCCCGGCGAACTCTACGACCCGCTGATTCATGGCGAGACCGTCGGGCAGATTGTAGGATCGGCGACCTTCCTCCCCAATCAGGGCGTCCAGCTCAACAGCGGCGCTGGCGGCGTCGTCGGATTCGTCAAATACGTCCTGCCGCAGACCATCTCGAATGGGGAGTTCTCGATGGACGTGATGGGCCTCAGGGCGAACGGTCCCGGCGACAAGGCCAAGGTCTTCGGAATGCAGCAAGGGCCGGACGACTCTGATTTCGTCACCAACAAGTACCGCGTCGACATTCAATATCGCGGCGTCAACGGCGTGCCGCCCAATGCAATCCAGTTCCGCGTGCTCTATGGGTCGGCGACCGACACCAGCGTGCGCTACGAACCGGACACGGCGAAGCGGAACGCATCGGTCGTGCTGCTCAATCCATCGACGAAATACTACTGGAAGGCCACTTGGGGCAGCGTGTTCAACCTGTTCATGCGCGAGGGGGGCCTGACGGGCATCGGACCCACGCTCTACGACTTCGGCATCCCGACGCCGAAGGGCGCCTATCTGCCCAACCCGCACTACGCGTATCTCGGCGCCCCGCCCGCGCGAAGCGGCCCAGAAGCCGCCTCGATCCCCGGCTCGATCTACAGCAACGTCTGGATCGGCAACAAGCCGCGCCCAGAGTCGCTGGGTAGCGCGCTGCGCTAAGGACGCGTACGGTTCCGGGGTTCCCGGGTTCGGACGAACCCGCGAATCCCGGAACGCTCCCACCCTGATCCTCGAACCTGCCCCCCAGAACCTTCGAACCTATAATGGTGCCCGTGTCCTCCACCAGTGGAGCACGCGGCGCCGGTCCACGCGTCGTGTTGTTCTCGGGCGGGCGCGGCTCGGGTGCGCTCACGCGCCAGCTCGTGGCGCGCCCCGGCGTCTCGCTGACGGTTGCCATCAACGGCTACGACGACGGCGCGTCTACCGGAGAGGTGCGCCGCTTCCTGGGCGACAGTCTCGGGCCGTCCGACTTCCGCAAGAACGCGTCGCGCCTCGCGGGGGAGCTCGGCACCGCGCCGCCTCAGCTCGTCGCGCTCCTCGACGCGCGGCTCCCCGACGCAATTCCGCCGGCGGACGCTGTCGCTGTTCTCGCGCGAACGGCATCTGATGCCTTCCTCGATCCTCGCGTCCGCGAGTGGCTGACCGCGTTCCTCGAGGAGCACGCGCGTGCCGCGCGTCCCTTTGCCTTCGGCGACTGCAGCATCGGCAACCTCGTCTTCGCCGGGGCGTATTTGCGCGCCGGCCGCGACTTCAATCGAGCAGTCGACGACTACTGCTCCTTGCTGGGCCTGCCCGCGGGTCTCATCGAGGACGTCACGAGCGGCGGCGACGCCTGGCTCGTCGCCCTCAGCGCGACCGGCGAGCTGCTGCGCAGCGAAGGGGACATTGTCGACGCGCGCCACCACAACACCATCAGCAGCATCTTCCTGATTGATCGGCCGCTCAGCGACGGGGAGGCGGCGACGATTGCGGCTGCGGGGCCCGGAGAGGCGGCCCGCGCCCTCGAAGCGCGGCAGCCTCCGTTGGCGCTCAATCCGCGGCTGGCGGAGAAGATCGCGGCGGCCGACGTGATCATCTATGCGCCGGGCACCCAGCATTCGAGCCTGTTTCCGTCCTACCTGACGCCCGGTCTCTCCGAGGCCATCGCGGCGAACCTGCGCGCCATCAAGCTGCTCGTGACCAACATCCAGACCGATGCGGAGATCACGGGGAGCACGGCGGTCGATCTCATCGACCGCGCGCTGTATTACCTGAACCTCCGCGGCCGTGTGAATCATCCGACACCCTGCCTGATCACGCATTACCTGATCAACGAGCCTGGACGCACCGAATCGGCGCCGTACGTACCGCTGGGGCCAGTCGACACGATCGAGGATCCGCGTCTGGTCCGCATCGGCGATTACGAGGACGGCGTCAGCGGCCGTCACGACGCCGCACGAATCCTCGAGCCGTTCCTCGACGCTCTCGCGGCGCCGCGGCGGCCATACCGGATGGCGGTGCTGCTGCACGACGCCGGCTCGCTGAACAAGGTGACGCAGACGCTGCTCGAAATCGTCCGGGGTGGCGTGGAGTCGCTGCCGCTCGAGATGAGCGTGTTCTGCCTTGCGGTGGAATCGCTCGACGCGTCCTTCGTCGCGCGGCTGCCGTTCCCCGTCCGGGTCGTGCCGCATGCCGCGGCGTTTCTCGACGACGTTCGCGCCGGCGGCTTCGATTATGTCGGGCTGTTCGAGTCGTCGGGGATGTATCGCGGGGAGGATCTCGTCGCGCTGGCATCCCACCTGACCGTGGCGCGCCTCGATGCGGTCTGGGGCAGCCGGCGGCTGTCGGTTCGCGACATCCACGAGTCCTACCGGCTGCGCTACGAGAAGAACGTCGTCCTCGGCGCGATCAGCTATGCGGGCAGCCACGTGCTCAGCCTCGCCTATCTGCTGCTCTATGGCCGCTACATCTCAGACACGTTGTCGGCGGTGCGCGCGGTGCGCGCGTCCGACGCGCTAGAGGCCGGCATCGATCTCACTCACAAACGCGCCAACCAGTACCTGCTGTCGCGGCTGTTGCGCCGGCGCGCGGAGGTGCTCGAGTTGCCGGTACAGTTCGTGCCGATCTCCCCCGGCAAGGTGAAGCGCACGAGCGCGGCCGACGGCCTGCAGGCGCTCGTCGCCATCATCCGCCTGCGGTTCCGATAGATGCATCGACTGCTGATCATTCCAGCGGCGGGACTCGGCTCGCGGCTCGGCGCCGCCACGGCGAAGCCGCTCGTCGCGGTGAACGGCCGCCCGATGCTCGATCATCTCGCGACGCTGTATCGTCCCTTCGTCGAGGAATTCGTCGTCGTCGCGAACCCCGCGTTCTCGGCCGACATACGCCGGTGGGCCGCGCAATCGGAGTGTCGCGTCTCCGTGACCGAGCAGACGAAGCCGACTGGCATGCTCGACGCCATTCTGCTCGCCAGCCCGTTCGTGCGCCGGACGCATCCGGACGAAGTCTGGATCACGTGGTCGGACCAGGTGGGGGTAATGAGCGCGACCGTGCAACGCCTGTCAGAGGCCATGGCCACGGCGCCGCCTCCGGCCCTGGCCATGCCGACCGTCGCCCGCGACCATCCCTACATCCATTTCGACCGCGACCCGGCGGGCCGGATCAACGGCCTGCGCCAGCGGCGCGAGGGCGACCCCATGCCGGATCGCGGCGAGGGAGACATGGGCCTCTTCGCGCTGACGCGCCGCACGTTCGAGGAGGATCTCGAGGTCTACGCGCGCGACGTACCGCCCGGGCGCGGCACCGGGGAACGCAATTTTCTGCCGTTCGTGCCGTGGCTGGCGCAGCGGTCGCCGCTCGCGACCGTGCCGTGCACCCATCCGATGGAAGCGGTGGGCGTCAACACCCCCGACGAGTTGCAGCAGGTGGCCGAGTGGCTGCGGTCCCGCCCATGAAGATACTGTCCGTCGTCATCCCCGCCTACAACGAAGAGCGTTTCGTCGGCGCCCTGCTCGAGCGGATCAAGGCCGTCGATCTCGCGCCGCTCGGCTACCAGATGGAGCTGATTGTCGTCGACGACTGCTCGAAGGATCGCACGGCGGAAATCGTGGCGGCGGTGCCGGGGGTGCGATTGATTCGCATGGACGCGAACGGCGGCAAGGGGAGAGCGGTTCGCGCCGGCCTCGCCGCCGCCACGGGTGACCTGCTGATCATCCAGGACGCGGACCTCGAATACGACCCGCAGGATTACATTCCGATGATCCAGGCGCGCCTCGACGGCCGCGCCGACGTCGTCTACGGCAGCCGCTACATGGGACGCGGGCGGCACCCGAATCAGTCGCTGGCGGCGTATCTCGGCGGCCGCAGCCTCACTGTCGTCGCGTGGCTGTTCACCGGCACGTTGCTCTCCGACACGGTGACGGCGCTCAAGCTGTTCAACCGCGAGCAGGTTGCCGCGTTGCCGCTCGAGACCAGCGGCTTCGAGCTGGACCACGAGCTCACCGCGCGGATGCTGGCGCGGGGCCGATCGATCGTCGAGGTGCCGATCCGCTATTACCCGCGCAGCCGTGAGGAAGGCAAGAAGATCGGCGCGCGCGACTGGCTCATCGCGGTGCGGACGTTCTGGAGGTATAGACGAGGGTAGTTCTCAGTCCTTCGCAGGGTGCTGAACAAGTGGCGCTCTCGGACCTTCCGCCTGAAGGCGGAGACTACA
>JANPCT010000235.1:0-3819 GCA_031431095.1 Acidobacteriota bacterium
TATTGTAGGGGAATCACGGGGAATCAGTCAATTACCGTTCCATCGACCGGGAGGTGGCCGGCCGAGGACGGCGGCGGCGAATTAGAGTCTTGGGCCACCCTGGGCTCGTCGATGCCCAGCTCGGCGCGGATCCATGCCGGATCGTATGCGGCCCCGCCGCGCTGGCCCGCGCGTTCGCTGCGGTTCTCCAGCTCACGCAGTAAATCGATGAGCACCGGACGAAGCGCCCGCGACGCCGCGGCTTGTCGAGGCGTCGAGCCGCGCAGTGCCGGAATCGGCTCGTCCAGCCACCTACGATAGTGGCGGTCCATCACCTCGCGCTCAATCCTGGCCTTGACGTCAGGCGGTATGGGCGGTCCCTCCGCTGACGAACGTCAGCGGCCGATTGCAGCTGCCGACTCAGAACCGCAGCTTGTGCCCGAGCTTGTCGCGCTTGGTGCGGAGATACCGCGCCGAATGCTCGCCAGGCGCGATCTCCAGGGGGAGCCATTCCGCCACGGCGAGCCCGTAGCCTTCCAGGCCCACCAGCTTGCGCGGGTTGTTCGACAGCAGGCGCATCGTGCGGACGCCGAGATCCTTCAGAATCTGCACGCCGATGCCGTAGTCGCGCTGATCCGCCTTGAAGCCGAGGCGTTCGTTGGCTTCAACCGTATCGAGACCCTGCTCCTGCAGTTCGTAGGCGCGGATCTTGTTGGCGAGCCCGATGCCGCGCCCTTCCTGGTTCAAATACAACAGCACACCGCGGCCTTCCGCCTCGATCCGCGACATCGCGGCGTCGAGCTGCGCGCCGCAGTCGCAGCGGGACGAGTGGAAGACGTCGCCGGTCAGGCAGCGCGAGTGGACGCGCACCAGCACGTTGTCGCCGGCCCCGATCTCACCCTTGACGAGCGCCACATGCGTTTCCTTGTCGAGGCCGCTCTCGAATGCGGTGACCCGGAAGTCGCCGTGCTCGGTCGGCAGCGCCGCCGTCGCGACGCGGCGGACGAGGGCTTCGGTCCCCATGCGGTATTTGATCAGATCCGCGATCGTGATCATCGGCAGCTTGTGCCGCCTGGCGAATCTCGTCAGGTCCGGCACGCGCGACATCGTCCCGTCGGCGTTCATGATCTCGCAAATCACGCCGGCCGGCGACAGCCCGGCGATGCGGGCGAGGTCCACCGCCGCTTCGGTCTGACCCGCGCGCACCAGCACGCCGCCGCTCCGCGCCCGCAGCGGCGAGACGTGACCCGGACGGACGAGATCGGCGGGCCTGGTATTCGGATCAACCGCAGTCAGGATCGTCGCCGCACGATCGGCCGCCGAAATTCCGGTGGTGACGTGATGCTTGGCGTCGATCGGGACGCAAAACGCGGTGCCATACTGCGTGGTGTTGTCGCTTACCGCCAGCGGCAGCTCGAGCTCGTCCAGCCGCTCGCCGGTCATCGACAGGCAGATCTGCCCGCGACCTTCCTTGGCCATGAAGTTGATGATCTCGGGAGTCACCTTCTGCGCCGCGACGGTCAGGTCTCCCTCGTTCTCGCGGTCCTCGTCGTCGACCACGATAATCATCCGGCCGTCGCGAAACGCCTCGACCGCGTCCGCGATCGACGCGAACGGCGTGCCGGTCTTCCGCGTCGTCATTTACCCCTCGCCACTTCCATCGCCCGCAGCACGTATTTGCCGAGCATGTCGCATTCGAGGTTCACCAGGTCGTTGACCTTGGCGAACCGCAGGTTGGTGTGCTGCCACGTGAACGGAATCACCTGCACGTCGAACCGGCGATCGTCGACGCCGGCGACGGTGAGGCTGATGCCGTCGACGGCGATTGAACCCTTGCGGACAATCTGCGCCGCAAGCGCCGGCGGGAATTTCACGGTGACCCACCAGCAGTCGCCGTCCTGCCTGACCTCTTCGATCGCGCCGGTCGCGTCGACGTGCCCCTGGACGAAATGCCCGTCGATGCGTCCGTCGGCGCGCATCGAGCGCTCGAGATTGACGACCGACCCGCGCTTCAGCGAGCCGAGGTTGGACACCCGGATCGTTTCGGGCGAGACATCCATGTGCACGCCGTCCACGTCCGCCGACACCACGGTCAGACAAACGCCGTTGACCGCCACCGAGTCCCCTGGCGTCAGGTCCGGTGACAGCGATGTCGACAAGCGCAGCCGGAAGCCGGCCGGCGTCGGCTTGACCTCCGCGACTTCCCCAAGCGTCTCAACGATTCCCGTAAACATCTCTTTGAACCACACCCTCGACGAGCACGTCGCCGCCAAGCCAACGGGCCCGGCGATCGCGAAGCTCTTCCCACGCCAACAGGCCCGCTTCGATCCACCTCAGCCCATCAGGTCCCAGTGCCACCGGCGTGATGTAGACGTGGATTTCGTCCGCGATCCCGGCGTCGAGCGCCGCCCGGTGCAACGCCGCACCCCCTTCGAGAAGCAGCGAGGTCACCCCGGCGTTCTTCAGGGCGCCGAGCGCAGTACCGATATCGTCTGATGGCACGGCGATCACGAGGGCGCCGATGGACTCGAGGCTCCGCGCGCGCTCCGGCGCCGCGGCGCACGACTCCTCGGTGCTCACGATTATGACCGGACCGGCGTCAAGCGTCGAGAGCACGCGGGCGGTCCTGGGCGTGCGCAAGCGGCGATCGAACACGACCCGCGTCAACGGCCGTGCCCGGTACGCGCCGCGCGGGGTCAGCAGGGGATCGTCACTCAGCAGGGTCCCGGACCCGATGCCAATCGCATCGACTTCAGCGCGCTGCCTGTGCACCCGGCGATTCGCCGCCGGCCCTGTCAGCGCCGTCCGGTGCCCCGGAGCCGAAGCGAGCTTCCCGTCGACGCTGACGGCCGCTTTCACAATGACGTAGGGCCGCCCGGCGCGCATGGTGGTGAGGAACACCGCATTCTGCCGCTCCGCAGCCGTCCGCTCGACCCCGAGCGTCACCTCGACGCCGCGATCGCGCAGATACGCGAGGCCGCGGCCGTGGACCAGCGGGTTGGGATCGTCCATCGCGATCACGGCGCGTCGTATGCCGGCGCGGACGATTGCGGGAGCGCACGGCCCGGTGCGGCCGGTGTGCGAACACGGCTCCAGCGTGCAGTAGAGCGTCGCGCCCCGCGCCAGCGCTCCGGCCGATTCCAGCGCGAACACTTCGGCGTGTGGTCCCCCCGCAACCTGGTGCGCGCCGCGTCCGACAACGACGCCATCGCCATCGACGACCAGCGCCCCGACCATCGGATTGGGACTGGTGTGACCGCGCCCGCGCTCCGCGATCGCAAGTGCCTTGCGCATGAAGTGGGCGTCATCCATGGCCGTCACGTGATTGCCGCTCACCACTTCTCTTCGAACAGCGCCCTCACATAGTCGTCCGGAGAGAACGGTACCAGGTCGTCTATCCCTTCTCCGACTCCGACGTAGCGAATCGGCAGCTTGAGATCGTGCGCAATCGCGACCGCAATGCCTCCCTTCGCCGTGCCATCGAGCTTCGTCAGGATGATCCCCGTCACTCCGGCGGCGCCCATGAACTCGCGTGCCTGGGTCAATCCGTTCTGGCCGACGGTGGCGTCCAGGACGAGCAGCACTTCGTGCGGAGCGCCCGGAACCTCCCTGCCGGCGATGCGGGCGATCTTCTCGAGCTCCGCCATCAGATTGATCCGCGTATGCAGGCGGCCGGCCGTATCGATCAGGATCACGTCGCGCTTTCGCGCTTTGCCCGCGGCGATCGCGTCGAAGACCACGGCGGCAGGATCGGCGCCCCCTTGCGCGCGAATAAAATCGACGCCGGCGCGGATCGCCCACACCTGCAGTTGCTCGACGGCGGCCGCGCGAAACGTGTCG
>JANPCT010000236.1:0-1822 GCA_031431095.1 Acidobacteriota bacterium
CGGCCGGCCGCGGCGGGAGGAGTCAGAGACGTCCGGTCAGTACGAGGATGAGCAGGATCAGCAGGATCAGGCCGATCCCGCCGCTGGGTCCGTAGCCCCAGCTGCGACTGTGCGGCCAGGCCGGGATGGCACCGAGCAGAATCAGCACCAGGATGACGATGAGTACAGTAGGCATGACCGCAGGGTAGCGCCGCGTCCCCGTCCAGGTCTGTGCACTATTGCACTAAGGCCGGGGCCCGGCTCGATCGCCCTCAGTCCCCCAGGTTGAACCGGACGGTCACCGTCATCACGACATCCACGGGAGTGCCATTCAGCAGTGTCGGCGTGAAGCGCCATCGGCGCACGGCGTCGACCGCCGCCATGGCGAGATCCGGATGGACTTGTGCGGTGAGCACCCGCACCGATGCCACGGTGCCATCCCGGCCGATGACGGCGTCGATCGGCACGATGCCTTCGAGCCCCGCTTCGCGCATCGACACCGGATAGACGGGGCGGACGTCGAAGGTCTTCCGCGGCGCACGAATGTTGCCGCCGACGCGGATCGGATCTGGACCGCGCGGCGGCAGCGCCTTGGCCGCCGTCAGCCGCGATTCACGCACGATGATGCTCTCCTGGACGTCGCCGACCTGCAGCGTCACCGCGCGACTCCAGTCCCGGCCGTCACGCAGCTCCACTTCGTGCCGCAGGGCGCGGAATCCCTGAAGCGCGGCGCCGAGCACGTAGGTGCCGCGCGCGACCGCCGGGAATTCGAATCGGCCCGTTCGATCGGAGGTGGCCTGCCACTTCGTGTGCTCGCTGTCTTCCAGCGTCAACTGGACGCCCGGCAGCACGCCGCCAGTAGAGTCGTATACCGACCCTGACAGCGGCGTGGGCCCAGGCTGGACGGCGCGAAAGGCAGCGGTCGGGACCGCGACGGCGAGCAGCAGGACGGCGGTGAGCGCGGCGGCACCGCGCGAGGGCGCGCTCCGATCGAGGCGGGGATTCAACATGGCGGCGATTCTCCTTTCGAGTGTCGAGGGGTGAGCCATCGGGGTGGCGGGCAGATAGACGGACGCGGGACGGCGGCATTGCCGGGCGAGTTCGAGCAGGTGCGCCGCATAGTCGCGCGCCGGCACGCCGCGTTCGAGTACGGCGTCGTCGCACGCCTGCTCGCTGTCGCGGCGCAGCCGACGGCAGGCGAGCCACATCAGCGGGTTGAACCATAGAAGGGCAAGCAGCGCGTGTGCGCCGAGCTGCACCAGCCAGTCCTGCCGCTTCACATGCGCGAGCTCGTGGCAGGCGACGGCGTGGATGCGGTCTGCCGGCCAGCCGCCGGCGCGAGACGGAAGCAGCACGCGCGGCCGCAGCGCGCCCCACGTTGCAAGCAGGTGCGGCACGTCGGTCTGCAGCACGATCACCCTCCGGCGAATGCCGTAGGCGCCCGCAACGGCAGCGGTGGCGGCATGCCACGGGCCGCTGTCGACGCGCTGCGCGCGGCGCACGATACGCGTGAGCCGGACGACGCCGGTCATCAGGCGTGCTCCGCTCACCACGACGCCCCCGGCCCATATCCATAACGGCCACCGGGCATCGGGCGCGCGGCTGCCTCCGTCGGGTTCCCTCGTCACGCGGGTTACGTCGAACGGTTGCACGCGTGCCACCACGGGCTCGACTGGCTGCCGTACCGAGGGAACGGTTACGTCCCACCGGGGCAGGCCCACACTCAGCGGCACGACCGCCGCCGCGGCAAGGATCGACATGGCCAGGACCCGGTGGCGCTGCGCGGCGGATCGCCGCGACAGCGCGGCATGCAGCCCAAGTCCCGCGGCCAGCATGACGGACG
>JANPCT010000237.1:0-2334 GCA_031431095.1 Acidobacteriota bacterium
CCGTGGTCAGGCTCCAGATCGGCATGCCGTCGCTGCGGACGTAGCGCTTCTCGATGGCGTACTCGGGGATCTGCTGCGCGAGCAACTGTTCGAAAACGACACGCGTTGCCTCGAGATCGTCCGGATGGGTGATGTCGCGGAAGGTCCGCAGCAGGAGGTCTTCCTCCGTGAATCCCAGGATCTGCGAGAACTTCCGGTTCATGCTCACGAACCGGCCGTCGAGCGTGGCGACCGCAATACCGACGGCCGCCTGGTTGAACATCGCGCGGAGGCGTTCCTCGCTCTGCCGCAGCGTTTCCGCAGCGGCCCTGCGGCTGGTGATGTCGGTGCACGCGCCCGTCATATACGCCGGTTTTCCGGCGGCGCCGCGGAACACCTTGCCCTTGCCGTGCACCCAATGGGTCGAGCCGTCGGGCCAGACGACGCGGTACTCCAGGTCGAAACCGGAGCCGTCGGCTGCGCTGCGCGCGCTGCTCTCCCGGACGGCGTCGCGATCGTCGGGGTGGATGGCCTGAATGAAGGTCTCGAGCGGCAGCGACCCGTCAGAGTGGGACAGGCCGACGATGTGCTCGAGGTTGGCGTCGGCCTCGATGCGGTCGGTCTCGATGTTCCAGCGGAAGGTGCCGGTACCGGCGGCACCCAGGGCAGCTGTGAGGCGCTCCTGGCTTTCGCGAAGCGCTTCCTTGGTACGCACCAGCTCCTGCTCGGCGCGCTGCCGGGCCAGGAGAATGCTGTTCGCGTTCTGCAGCGCAACCGAGCGCAGCAGCGTAGCTTCGTCGTCCACGGAGGACACTAGGGGACTCCAAGAACCGCGGACGCAAGAGCGGTGCCATCCACACGCGCCAGAATTTTCGCGAAAGCCGTATCACGACTTGTCGAGGTGTCGTCGGAAAAGGGAGAGAACCCGCAGTCGTCGGTTGTGCCGAGCTGTGAAACAGGGATGTATTCCGCGGCTTCGAGAGTCCGGTCTCTGACCTCTTCCGGCGTGTCGATGCGTGGGTCGATCGGCGCTACAACCCCGACGAAGACTGTCTGGTCCGGCTTCATGTACTGACGGATGATTTTCAGCACCTGCACGGGGTCGCGCTCACCCGCAAGTGCGACATAGAAGTTGCCCACCTTCAGCTGGAACAACCCCGGCAGGAGCTCGGCGTAATCGACGTCGGCGCTGTGCGTGGAATCGCGATCGCCGCCGGGACAGGTGTGCACGCCGATGCGCTGCCGTTCCTCCGGCGAAAAACGCGACAGCGCCAGGTTGTTCAAGTCGATGAAGCTGTGAAGGAGAGCGCCACTCGGATCCACCTTCATTGCGAGGCGCCCTTCGGTGAAATCGATCTGGATCTTGTATGCGCCCTTCGCAAGGCACTGCCGAATCTCGCGCTCATGCTCGCTCAGCAGATCGTCGATGAACTGCTCGCGCGAATAGCCGGAAATTGGCTCGGCCGGATACATCAGGCTGAGCGCCGACGGTGAGATGACGGCCTGCTTCACCGGGCGAGTGGCGTAGCGCTTCGCGACGTCGAGGTAGGCATCGGCGTAGCGTTTATAGCGAAAGGGACCAGCGGTGAGCCTCGGCATCCGACGCACATGGCCTGCCGTGAACGGGATGCGGAATCCATCGGGCGCGGTGTTGGGTAAGCCGTGGACACAATACGTCCAGAAGTTGTGATACTTGCGCTGCTCGCCGTCAGTAATGACCGGCGAGCCGGTCTCTTCGAATCGGGCAATCGTGTCGCGTATCGCATCCTCGAACAGCGGATCGAGCGCTGGATTCTCGGCGCCGCCCGCCTCGACGGCCTCTATCAATGAAGGAGGCCGAGGGAGGCTGCCGATGGGCTCGGTGGGGATGGGCACGTCCCGCTATTGTCATCCGAAACGCGCCCGCTTCGCGTCAGTCGAGCTAACATCCGCCTGATGACAAGTCCGGAACGCAAAGCGCCCGACCGCGGCGAGGCCCTTGCGGCGAATATCCGCGTCGAGCACCTGATGAAACCCGGCGACACGGTTGCCGACGAGTGACCCCCATGCAGGAGTACCGATTGAGCCAGCGTCGTCTCGCCGTGCTGTTGATCGCGCTGCTCGCCGTGGCGTCTCCTGCCGTGCGCGGCCAGGCGCGCAAGGTGCCTATCGGCGCCGCCGAGGTGTCGTCGATCGCGCAGATCCTCATGCTGGAAGACACGCGCACGTTCGACGAGCCTGTGCTCGCGCGCCTGCTGCAATCGAAACATCCGGAAGTGCGGCGGCGGACCGTCATCGCGATCGCAAGGATTGCCGATCCACGCGGCCGCACGTTGCTTGCACCCGCGCGCACTGACACCGATCCCGAGATCGTCG
>JANPCT010000238.1:0-5410 GCA_031431095.1 Acidobacteriota bacterium
GACGGTCATCACCGGCACGCTGAACAGCGCGGCGAACGCACCCTTCCTGGTGCAGTTCTTCGCGGACACGGCGTGCAACCCGCTCGGGCACGGCGGCGGGAAGTATGTGCTCGGCAACGCGGTGGTGCAGACCAATGGCACCGGCAACACGCCGGTGTCGTTGACGCTGAACCAGCAGCTGCCCCTTGGCTGGGTCGTCACCGCAACGGCCACGGACTCCGGCCGCAACAGCTCGGAATTCTCGGCTTGTGCAACGGTTCGCTGAACGTCGTCTTTTCTTTTAATGGAGACTTTATGAAGGCAATGATGAAGACCATGGGGGCCCTTTTTGTCGCGGCCGTGTTCACCGCCGCCCCGGCGGCGGCAGCGACGTTCACCGTCAACAGCGCCGGCGACGGCGCCGACGCCAGTCCGGGCAACGGCTCCTGTGCGACGACCGGCGGCGGCGGCGAGTGCACGCTGCGCGCGGCGATTCAGGAGACCAACGCCCTTGCGGGCACCGACAACATCAGGTTCGCCATTGGCTCAGGGCCGGTGACGGTCAACACTTCGTCCCTGCCGGCGATCACGCAGGCGGTCACCATCGACGGCACGACGCAGCCCGGATTCAGCGGCGCGCCGATTGTCGAGATCCACGGCGGCAGCGGCAACGGCTTCAGGATCAGCGGCAGCGGTGTCACCATCCGGGGCTTCGTGGTCAACGGCTTCGCCGATGACGGCATCGCGATCGTCGCGGGCAGCAACAACGCTATCGAGGGCTGCTACGTCGGCACCAACATGGCGGGCACCGCCTCGGTCGGCAACGCCGGGGCTGGCATCGCGGTGTCCTCGTCGAACAACCGCATCGGTGGCCGCGACAGGGCCCAGCGTAACGTCATCTCGGGGAACACCGGGAAAGGGAACCTCGGCGGCGTGTGGATCGGCGACGGGGCCGAAGGCAATATCGTCCAGGGGAACTTCATCGGCTCCGACGCGACCGGCATCCAGGCGCTCGGCAACGCGGGCCGCGGCGTGGCCATCCACTCGGGCTCGAACAACTTCATCGGCGGCGCGCTGCCCGGCGCCGGGAACCTGGTCGTCGCGAACCGGGCGACCGGCATTCGCGTCATCAGCGGGACCGGCAATTTGATCATGGGGAACTGGATCGGCCTGAACGCCGCGGGACAGACCTTCTACGGGATCTGGCCGGATCCGGGCGTGCTGAGCAACGCCCGCGGCGTACAGCTCCGCTCGAACGACAACTTCGTGGTCAACAACATCATCGCCAGCAACACCTACGACGGCGTGCTGATTTTCGACGGTGACCCGACCGGCAACCTGATCCAGGGGAACATACTCGCGTACAACGGCACATCGGGCGTCGGCGCCTACTATGGCCACAACAATCGGATTACCCGCAACTCGATCTTCGAGAACGGTCTGATCGGTATCGAGCTCGGACCACACGCCATCGACGGCGTCACCCCGAACGACCCTCTGGATGCCGACGGCGGATCAAACAACAGCCAGAACTATCCGACTCTGACCTCGGCGACGGCGAATGGCGGGAGCACCGGCGTCGTGGGTGTGCTGAACAGCGCGGCCAGCACCACCTACATGGTAGAGTTCTTCGCCAGCCCGAGCTGCGATCCCACCGGGTTCGGCGAGGGGCAGAACTTCCTCAACCAGGTTGCCGTGGCGACGAACGCCAGCGGTACGGCGTCGTTCAATCTGGCGGTTGGTGCGGCGCCCGTCGGCTGGTTCATCACATCGACGGCAACGGATCCGGCGGGTAACACCTCGGAATTTTCCGCCTGCATGCCGATTCGTTAACCGCGATCTGCTGAAACGGTGAGGTTGATGTCTGCAATGCGAAAACGGGCAGCGGTGGCCTGTGCGCTCGCCGCTGCGCTGCTGGCGGGTCCGGACGTGCCGGTGACGCACGGCCAGACCACCGCGCGGCCGAATATCGTCGTCGTGCTGATTGACGACTTCGATCTCACCTCCCTCTGGACGCTCGTCGCGAACGGCAAGATGCCGAACCTGACGAAGTACTTCATTTCGACCGGCGCCATTTTCACCGAGTCCTTCACCGTCGCGGGGCTCGGTGGACCTTCACGCGCGTCGATCCTCACGGGGCAGTACCCGCACAACCACGGCGTGACCTCCGGGTTTCCGCCGGCTGGCCTCGAGGTCATGAACGATTCGTCCACGGTCGCGACCTGGCTGCAGACGGCGGGTTACCGGACCGGGCACATCGGCCGCTACGTGACCGGCTACGGCTGGTGGACGAGCAAGACGCGGATCCCACCCGGATGGAACGAGTGGCGGACCCTGATCGATCCAGGGAGCAACAACACCGAAAACTACAAGATGAACCTTCAGGGCGCCGTGGTCGACTTCGGCCAGCTGGCGACCTCGGTCGGCGCGCAGTTGCATCAGGTCGACATCCTCTCGCTGCTGGCGACCGATTTCGTCACGCGTGCCCCCGCGTTTCAACAGCCGTTCTTCCTGATGCTGTCGCCGGGCGTCTTCAACGTGCAAACCGAGCCCACCTACAACGTCTGTCCGGAGGCGAACGCGCCGTACTACGACCCGTTCTTCGGCGGCAGCCCCTACGGCGCATCGCAGAAGCCCGCGACCCGGCACATGGACACGTTGTTCGGCGACACCGTGCGGTACCCGGTACCCCGACAGCCATCCTTCAACGAAGACGACATCACCGACAAGCCGGTCTGGATCCAGTATCCGGCCTACTTCACCGCGGACGTCATCGACTGCCTGCAGAAGCGGCAGTGGCGCAAGCTCGAGGGCATGCTGTCGGTCGACGAGATGATCGGCTCCGTGTTCGGCGAGATGGAACGCAACGGCACCCTGGCCAATACCGTCGCGATCTTCACGAGCGACAACGGCTGGATGGACGGCCAGCACCGGGTCTCCGGCAAGGGGTCTCCCTACGAGGAAGCGATTCGGACGCCGCTCATGATCCGGCAGCCGGGCGGCACGCAGCCGCGCATCGTCACCAAGCTGGTGCTGAACACCGACATCGCGCCAACGATTGCGTCACTCGCGCGGGCGACGATGACGCATGTCGTCGACGGACGCACGCTCGTGCCGCTCATGCAGAACCCCGACCTGGCCACGTGGCGCAAGATCGCGCTGCTCCAGTATCAGGGGGATTACGACCCGTTTGCCCAGAAACCGCTGCCACCCTCGTATTCCGCCGTGCGTACGGACCGCCCGCGACCAAGCATGTTCGCCAGGTACCCGACCGTCCTGGCGGGTCTCGAGGGCGAGTACTACGATCTCGCGCAGGATCCGTACGAGCTGGTGAATCTGTTCAGGACCCCCGCGCGGCAACCCGAGCGCGACCGGCTGGATCTCTGGATGAACGCCCTGAAGACCTGCCGTGGTAGCGTCTGTCAGTTTCTCGAGAACGTGTTTACCTTTTGAACCCCGAACAGAGGAGCGCAATGAAGCAAGGTCTGATGGGTCTGAAGTCCCGCGTGTGGCGGAACTTCGCCGTCGCGGTGGCGCTGGTCTTGGCGACGACGCCTGCCGGGAAGGTGCACGCCCAGTCAGGGAAGCCGAACATCATCGTCTTCATGATCGACGACTTCGACATGCCGACGCTGCAGACGATGATCGCCAAAGGGCTGATGCCGCAACTGAAGGCCAACTTCGTGGACGTTGGGACGGCGTTTCCGGAGACGTTCGCGGTGCACGGCCTGGGTGGTCCCTCGCGCGCCACGTTCCTGACCGGTCAGTATCCGCACAACCACGGGATGCTCGGGAATTACCCGCCCCTCGGGGGCATCACCCGGATCAATCAGAACTCGACGGTGGCGACGTGGATGAACACCGCCGGTTACTACACTTCGCTGGTGGGCCGCCACCTCACCGGCTACGGGTGGTGGACCGATCCGCGGGCCGTTCCGCCAGGATGGGACGACTGGAACGCACTGATCGATCCCGGCACGTTCAGTATGCGCAACTACAGCATGAACCTGAACCGGACGATCGTGGACTTCGGCGCGCTCGCGTCGGCCACCGGCCTCGACCTCTACAACACCGACGTGCTGAGCTCGGTGGCGGGGAGCGCCGTGCGCAAGGCGGCGGCGCAGCCCAAACCGATCTTCATGCTGCTCACGCCGGTCGTCTTCAACCGGGAGGTCCTGCCGGTCTACAACGTCTGCGCAGAACCCGGCACCACCAGTCCCTTCGGCGGCAATCTCTGGGGCGTTTCGGAGCAGCCGGCGACGCGGCACATGAACACCGTGTTCGGAGACCTGATCAACTACCCGCTGCCGCAGCCGCCGTCTTTCGATGAAGCCGACGTCGACGACAAGCCGGACTGGGTGAAGGCGAACCCGCGGTTGAACGCGGACGACATCGACTGCGTGACGAAACGATACTGGCGAAAGCTGGAGATTCTCCGGTCAGTCGACGATCTGATCGGCAACGTCATCAACGAGCTCCGCATCAGCGGCAAGCTCGCGAACAGCATCCTCATCTTCACGGGGGACAACGGCCTGATGGATGGCCAGCACCGCTTCCCCGAGAAGACGCCGGCGTACGAAGAGGCCATCCGCGTTCCGCTCTGGGTGCACCTGCCCGGCCAGACCACGCAGCGTACGAGCACCCGGATGGTGCTCAACACTGACCTCGCGCCGACCATCGCGCAGCTCGGGCAGGCGACGCCGACCCACCTCGTGGACGGCCGCTCAATCGTCCCGCTGCTGTCGAATCCGGCGCAGGCGCCGTGGCGCACGGTCGGCCTGATCGAATATCGAGTCGAAGGCGCGCAGACCGAAGATCGGTTTACCGGTCCGCCCGACTACTTCGCTGTCCGCACCACCGCAGCCTGGCCGCGGCTCTTCGTCCAGTACCCAACCGTGACGACCGGCGTGCGGGGCGAGCTCTACGATCTGAACCTCGACCCCTACCAGCTCCAGAACCTCTACTTGGATCCGGCACGCCAGAACGAGAGGTACGTCTTCGAGGCGGTGGTCAACTACCTCAAGACCTGCCGTGGCGCCGGCTGCTACTTCTTCGAGAACCTCTTCCGATGACCTGAGAAAGTCTCAAATATTGGGTCGTTCGCCAGAAGTCTGCTTTTTGACGCAAGAATGAACGTGGAAGACAAAAGTCAGTCGCAGCGCGGACTTTTGTCCGAAGCGATACGGAACACTCAAGTTTAGCCTGATTTTCCAGCGATTTTCGGCCTTTCGGCTGGCTCGTATCTTGGAAAAGGAGAAGCTGGACCCATGTCCCCACGTGGGTCCCTTCTCCACATGACTGACGATCGCGCCACCGCCGGCGCACCCGGCGACCGGCGGGGGCTGCTGGCTCGACTTCTCAAGGTGCGCGTTGCTCCGTGCGGGAAGACCCCTGCCCCGGCGGGTTCCCTGGCCGCCGCCACATGCGCAGC
>JANPCT010000239.1:0-3146 GCA_031431095.1 Acidobacteriota bacterium
GTCTGCTCCTGGCCGATGACGTATTCGTCCAGGAACTTCTTGATCTCCTGGGGCACCGGAAGGGAGGTGCGGGCGCCGCCGTGCGACTCGAACCGATTGTCGTCCGCGATGATGTCGTTGCAGACCTCGACACATTCATCGCAGATGAAGACTGTCGGCCCTGCAATCAGCTTGCTGACATCGTTCTGGTCTTAGTAGCAGAACGAGCAGCGCAGAATCTCGCCTTCGCCGGTTTTTTTGACCATGGGCTTTTTAGGCTTTGGGCTTTGGGCGTTGGGCTCGAGGTGGCTCCGGAAGCCTCCCAAAGCCACAAGCCTAATGCCTAAAGGCTGTTACGCGCGCTTCCTGATGACGTCATCAATAATACCGTATTCCTTCCCCGCGTCGGCGCCCATGATGTAGTCCCTTTCGGTGTCATCCTGGATGCGCTTCAGGGCCTGGCCGGTGTGGTCGGCGAGAATCTGGTTGAGCCGCTCACGGGTGCGCAGCAGCTCCCGGGCGTGAATATCGATATCGGTGGTCTGCCCGCCAAGCCCCTGCACCCAGGGCTGGTGGATCAAAATACGGGAATTGGGCAGCGAAAACCGCTTGCCCTTGGCGCCTGCGGCGAGCAGGACTGCGGCCACCGATGCCGCCTGGCCGATGCAATACGTCTGCACGTCGGGCTTGATGAACTGCATCGTGTCGTAAATCGCCATCCCCGCCGTCACCACCCCGCCCGGGCTGTTGATATACAGCAGGATGTCGCGATCCGGGTCCTCCGCTTCCAGGAACAGCATCTGCGCGATGATCAGGTTCGCGATGCCATCGTCGATCGGCGTGCCGAGGAAGACGATGCTGTCCTTCAGCAGGCGGGAAAAAATGTCGTAGGCGCGCTCCCCCCGATTCGTCTGTTCGACGACCATGGGGACGAGTTGCGAGTGAACAGAAGAATGAACCATGCGAAATGCGTCCGCCGGAATCAGAAACGACTAGCTGGTGTGGGGAGCTGGGGACAGGGTCTGTGCTTTTACGCAATTGTAGCACGCGACAGCAGGAAATCAATGGCCCGCTCCCGCCGCAACCCTGAGTACAAACGTCCAATGCCCCCCTCTTTTTCCAGCTTCGCGCGCACGGCCGCCGGTGTCCGTCCCGTGCGCTCGGCATACTTGGCGATCTCCGCCTCGATCTTGTCCTGCGTGATGGCGACGGACTCGCGCCGCGCCACCTCGTCCAGCACCAGGGCCCCGCGCACCGCTTCCGCGGCCGCCTCGCGCTGGCGCTCACGGAACTCCTCCCAGTTGATGTTCGTCTTCATCGGGTCGATCTGCTGATCGATCAGCCGCCGTACGAACTCCTCGACGCGCCGATCGATCTCCCGTTCGAGCAGCGCCTGCGGCACCTCGAACGTGACGCGCGTTGCCAGCTGCTTCATCAACTCCGCGCGAAGCTCTCGATCCGCTTCATGCTTCGCTTCGTGCTCGAGGTCTTCCCGAACCCGCGCCTTCAGCGCGTCGAGCGAGGCAAAGTCCCCGAGGTCCTTCGCGAACTCGTCGTCCAGCTCCGGGACGATGCGTTTACGGACCGCCTTGATGGCCACGTCGTAGCTGACGGTCGTGCCCGCCAGCTCCTTGATCGCGTAGTCGTCCGGATATTGCACGTCGAAGGTCTTCTGCGCGCCCGCGATGAGCCCGGTCAGCTGCTCGTCGAATCCCGGCGGGTTCGCCGCCGCGCCGATGTCCACCGTCACGTTCTGGTGGTTGTCGGAGCTCGGTCCGTGGTCGGCCGCATGTCCCTCGTGATCGACGGCATCCCCGCCGGCCTCGACGGCTGTGGTCGTGCGCACGAGATCCATCAACACCGAATCGCCGTTCTTCACGCCGCGATCTTCAACCGGCTCGTAGCGCGCGCCGCGCTCCCGCAGCGTCGACAGTGCCTGGTCCACCGCCCCGTCGTCCACCGTCAGGCCGGCGCGGCGGAGCTGAATGGTCGAGTAGTCTCCGGGCTCGATCGGCGGCACCGTCTCGAACGTCGCCGTGAACTTCAGCGGCTGGCCCTCCTCGACGACGACATCCTTGATGTCGGGGGTGTCGACGGGCTCCACGCCTCGTTCGCGCAGCGCCTCATCGACCGCGCGGGGGATCAAGCCGTGCGCGACGTCGTGCAGGATCTGGTCGCGAAAACGCTGGCGCACCACTTTTGCCGGCACCTTGCCGGGACGGAAGCCCGGAATGCGGGCCGCCTTGCCGTAGTCGCGCGCAATCTTGTCGATCTCCGCATCAACCGTCGTGCTCGGAATTTCCACGACCAGGTTCTTGCGGGTGTCGTTGACGTCGATGAACTCGGTCTTCATTCAGAAGTATCGGAACTTTCGGAGCGGGGGATGTCCCCGATTTTCACGGAATGACTCAAAGACTTAGCCTAGCACGCGTCCGGTGCAGGAATGCGAAAGGAGGGACTCGAACCCCCATAGCCTTGCGGCTACCGGCTCCTAAGGCCGGCGCGTCTGCCAGTTCCGCCACTTTCGCGCGCCTTGATTTTACGTCGACATGACCGTCCGGCTTCAAGACGCTTCGCGCGCCCCATCCCCCTCGCGCCTCTCGCGCGAAAGATTCCTGTTGGCGCAATTCCTGCAAATCCGTTCCTGATAGGTTTTGATCCACGCGGGCTCATCAGCGGCCCAGCAGGAGGATAGGTTATGAAGCGACTGTTTACAGCTACGTGTTTCGCGGCGACATTCGCGGTCGGGCTTGCCGCCCAGTCCACCGGTACTAGCGGGACCGCAGGCGCGACAGCCGGACAGGATCCGCAGGCAGGCGGACAGCGCGGCGGCGGACCTCGCACGGAGACGGGTTGTCTCCGCGCCGGTGATACCGCCGGAAGTTACATGCTCACTGATGTAATGATGCAGGGCGGCGGCGCTATGACCATGGGCACGACGGCGGGTGGCACCGGCACGACGGCCGGCGGCGGAACCGGGACGACGGCCACGGGTACCACCGCGGCGGGCGGAACCGGCACGACGGCGAGTGGCGGCCAAGGTCGCGCCGGAGCTCCCCGGAGCATCATGCTGACGGGCTCTGACGTCGACCTGTCGGCTCACGTCGGCCACAGGATCGAAGTCACCGGGACGATGGCGGGGGGGCGCGACCGCGCCGGCGCGGGGG
>JANPCT010000240.1:0-7201 GCA_031431095.1 Acidobacteriota bacterium
ACTCGTTCGGCCGCCGCAGCGTGATCCCGGTGCGCACCTACCAGGAGCGCAAGGGGTTCATCCTGCAGCCGCGCTTCGTCTTCATCGATGGCCGCACCGGCGCGGTCCTCTACTCCGAGACCTTCCACGAAGAGGTCCTCTACAACGCTCAGCAGAGCGTCCCGGCCCTGTCCACCTACTTCGAGTTGATGGACCGGGTGATGCCCTCGTTCCTCAGCACGCTCAGCGCCCAGAAGATCCGCGGCACGCGCATTCTGCTCAAATAGGCTTTAGGAGGACGTCTGGGTTGGCGGCCCCTATAATGCCTATTTAACGCCCAAATCCTCACGCCTGCTCAAGCCCCTGCCCGTTTTACTCCCCCTTCTGGTTCGTGGTAATCTAGAGTTTTGCTTCACACAGCAAGGAGTCGGCAGGGTGTTCGCAATCATTGAAAGTGGTGGCCGGCAGGTCAAGGTGACGCCCGGGTCCATCGTCGAGGTGGACCGCATCGACGCCCAGGCGGGCGACGAAGTGAGCATCGATCGCGTGTTGTTCCTCGAAAAGGACGGCGGCGAGATGTTCGCCGGCTCACCGTTCGTCGCCAACGCCAAGGTACTGGCCGTCGTCGACGGCGAGTCGCGCGGCCCCAAGATTCGCGTGTTCAAGAAGAAGCGCCGCAAGGGCATGCGCCGGACCAAGGGTCATCGCAGCACGCTCACGCGCGTCCGCATCAAAGAGATCGTGATCTAGTCATGGCAACAAAAAAGGGACAGGGCTCTTCCCGTAACGGGCGCGACAGCAACTCACAGCGCCTCGGCGTCAAGCGTTTCGACGGCAACGTCGTCACCGGCGGCTCGATCCTCGTGCGCCAGCGCGGCCGCAAGTTTCGTCCCGGCCTGAACGTCGGACTCGGCAAGGACGACACGCTTTTCGCAAAAGTCGACGGCACCGTGAAGTTCAGCGACCACGGCGCGCGCGGCCGGGTGATTTCGATTCTGCCGCTCGGGTAGTTTGTAGTTTGTAGTTCGTGGTCAGTAGTCAGTTACAAGCCATCAACTACAAACGGTTCCTGTGTTTGTAGACGAAGTCGAAATTCACGTCGCGGCAGGTCACGGCGGTAAGGGTGCCCTGAGCTTCCGCCGCGAAAAGTTCGTGCCGCGCGGTGGACCGGACGGCGGCGATGGCGGCCCGGGCGGCAACGTCTACCTGATCGCCCACGCCAACCTGAATACCCTCCTCAACTTCCGATTCCAGAAAATCTTCGAAGCGGGCAACGGCGCGGGCGGCGAAGGCTCCAACCGCACGGGGAAGACCGGCAGCGACATCACGCTCCAGGTACCCGTCGGCACACAGGTCTTCGAGCGCAGCGCCGAGGACACGACGCAGTACACGCTGGTCGCCGACCTGACAGAAGACAACCAGAAGCTCGTCATCGCGAAGGGCGGCCTTGGTGGTCAGGGCAATGCGCGATATGCCACGTCGACTAATCGGGCGCCGCGGCGCACACAGCCCGGACTCCCCGGCGAGGAGAAGGACCTGCGGCTGCAGCTCAAGCTCCTGGCCGACGTCGGACTCGTTGGTTATCCAAATGCCGGCAAGTCGACCATCATTTCGCGGATCTCGGCCGCCAAGCCGAAGATCGCGGCCTACCCGTTCACGACCCTGGTGCCGAATCTTGGCGTCGTCGGGTTGTCGGGGGATCGCTCGTTTGTCGTCGCCGACGTGCCGGGCTTGATCGAGGGGGCGCACGAAGGACACGGGCTCGGACATCGCTTTCTCAGTCATCTCGAACGGACGCACGTTCTCGTTCACGTCATCGACATCTCGTCTACGGAAGGGCGCGATCCCGTGGCGGACTTCGACGTCATCACACGCGAGCTGGCGCTGTTTCCAGGACGGGACGCTACGGGAGAGCGGCTGCAGGACAAGCCCATCGTCGTCGCCGCGAACAAGGTCGATGCGCTCGACGATCCGGGGCGCCTGGATCGACTGCGCAAACATTTGCAGTCCGCCGCCGTTCCCCTGTACGTCGTCTCCGCGGCAACCGGGGAAGGGCTGCCGCTGCTGCTCGAAGCGGTGTGGAAGAAGCTCGCGGCGCACGCGCTCGGCGGCGCAATCCGCAGCGAAGAGGCCGGTTCGTTGAGCGGCGAACGAAGCGCGCAGATTGATACCCGGCGGTCGAAGTCTGCGGATCCGGGCTCCAGCACGGACACCCGAGGGTCGAGGACCGAAGATCGATGAGCGATCGGGAGATCCCGCCCGGTCCTCGGTCCCCGGTCCCCCGCCCTCGTCGCATAGGCATTCTCGGCGGCACGCTCGATCCGATTCATTGCGGCCATCTGGCGGCGGCCGTCGCCGCCCGCGATGCCTTCGGCCTCGCGGTCGTGCTGGTGCTGCCTTCGCGCATCCCGCCACATCGCGCCGTTCAGCCGCTCGCCTCGCCGTTTCATCGCTTTGCCATGGCGGCGCTCGCGGTGTCGGGCCTGCCGGGTCTCGTGGCCAGCGACGACGAATTGCGGCTCGAAGGTCCGTCCTACACCGCCGACACGCTCGACCGCCTGCGCGCGAGGGGCTACGCGCCGTCGCAGATTTACTTCATCACCGGCGCCGACGCGTTCGCGGATATTGCGACGTGGAAGCGGTATCCGGAGGTGCTGCAGCTCGCGAATTTCGTCGTGGTATCGAGGCCTGGCCATTCGATCGACGCCCTCTCGTCGCTGCTTCCGGATCTCGCCGGACGCATGCGAAAGGGTGGAGCGGACGGCGCCAGTGGCGAAAACCCTCTGATTTTCCTGCTCCAGGCCGGTACGCCGGAGGTCTCGTCGACGATCATCCGGGGGCGGTTGCGCCGCGGCGAGGGAATCACCGGCCTTGTGCCCGCGCTCGTTGAAACGCACGTAATCCAACACTCGTTGTATCAGGCAGATCAGTTGCATGGCCAAGACCGCTAATACGAAAAGGCGACGACCCACGACCGCAAAGAAACGGCTCACGGGAGAGATCGGCAAGGCGGTGCGCGCCGCGCTCGACAAGAAGGCGCTCGAGGTCGTCGTGCTCGATTTGCGGCATACGCCCGCATTCACCGACTTCTTCCTGCTTTGCTCGGGCCAGAACACCAGGCAAGTGCAGACGATTGCCGATGCCGTCGAAGAGGCGCTGCGCACGGCGAAAGTCAAGCCGGCGCACGTCGAAGGCTACAAGCGCGGCGACTGGATCCTGATGGATTTCTTCACTTTCATCGTGCACGTCTTCACGCCGCAGACTCGCGACTTCTACTCGCTCGAACGCCTCTGGGGCGACGCCGAGCGGATCGAGGTGTCCGACGAACCTCCGCGCCGCGACTGACGCGTTCCTCAGGCCGCTCGCGGATGGTGCTGTCGCGGTGCTACTCGCACCTTTCTGCGCCGCCTGCCGCACCCCGCTCGATGCACCGACACGCGGTGCCGTGTGCTCACGCTGTTGGGCCGCGATCGTCCCGATCACGCCGCCATGCTGCCGCACCTGCGGCGATCCCCTGCCCGGCTGGCGCCTCGTCAGCCTCACCGATGCCACCTGCCCGCGGTGCCGTCGCGCAGAACCACTGATCGCGCTGGCGCGTGCCGTGGGCCCATACGAAGGGGCGCTGCGCGCCATCGTGCACGCGCTCAAGTACGACCGCCGCCCGACGATCGCGCGGCACCTCGCGGCACGCATGCGCGAGGCGGGAGCCGAGGTGCTCGCGGGAGCCGACCTCCTCGTTCCCGTACCGCTGCACCGCTCACGTGAGAGGGCGCGCGGTTTCAACCAGGCGCGCGAACTCGCCCGGCACATCGGCCTTCCCGTCGCGCCGGCGCTGGTGCGAACCCGCCGCACCGCGTCGCAGGCGGATCTGCCGGCGGCACGTCGTCACGCCAACGTGCGGGGGGCCTTTGCCTGGCAGCAAAAGACACGAGTCGATGGACTGACTATTGTGCTGGTGGACGACGTCAGCACGACCGGCGCGACTTTGACTGCGTGTGCGCGGGCGTTGCTTGACGCAGGAGCGACGTCAGTTCGCGCCCTTACGGCTGCGCGAGCCGTGGTCCGACGGCGGTGAGCACATCGACGGCAACCGCGTCCTTCGCACGGGCGCCGTCGAGCCGCAGCCAGCCACCGGCCTCCGCCTGGCGGAGATAGCTCTGGCGGACGCGGGACAACAGCGCCAGGTCGCGCTCGTACCTGTCGCGATTCGACGATTTGCGATGTGCCGCGGTCTCGGGAGCGATGTCGAGCAGGATGGTCAGATCGGCGGGGGGCAGGAATCGCTGGATCTCGCGCAGCCAGACGCCGTCCACATCCTGCGCTTCTCCATAAGCAATGCTCGACGCCAGATAGCGGTCGCAGACGATAATTGTTCCCGCCGCAAGCAACCGCTCGATCCGGCCCTTCTTCTCGTAGCGATTGGCGACGTACAGAAGTTGCATCACGTCGGGCCCGTAATCGCGCGCACCGTGCAGCGCTTCGTGGATCTCCTGGCCGATGCGCGTTTCGTAAGCCGGAAAATCGAGCAGCACGCAGCTGCGGCCGCGCGATTCGATCTCGGTCTTGAGCCGTTCGGCCTGCGTCTGTTTGCCGCTCTGGTCGAGACCCTCGAACGCGATGAGGAGTCCCGTCATAGCCCTTCGCTCCGACGGACCACGTGCTCCGCGCAAGGACCGCTAAGGTCCAAGGACCACGAAGACAAGGTTTCCTGTCGATCTGTGTCTCTTCGTGATCCGCGAGAGCAGGTCGTAAGGCGTGGCAGTCGCACTCTACATCTCCAGCGACAGTAGCTCATCGATCGTCTGGCGGCGGCGAATCAGCCGGGCGTGTCCGTCCTCCACCATCACTTCCGCGGGCAGGAGGCGGCGGTTGTAATTGGAGGCCATCACCGATCCATACGCCCCGGTGTCGAGAATCGCGTACAGCTCCCCCGCCTGCGGTCCCGGCAGCGTCCGATTTTTTCCAAGGGTGTCGCTGCTCTCGCAGAGCGGCCCGACGACGTCGCAGACGGTGTCGGGAGCGTTGGTCCGTTCGACTGGCTCGATCCGGTGGAAGGAGTTGTAGAGCATCGGACGGATCAGCTCGGTCATGCCGGCGTCCATGATCACGAACAGGCGTCCGTCGGTACCCTGCGCCTTGACGTCGACAACCCGGGTCAAGAGGACGCCCGCGGGAGCGACGACCTGGCGTCCCGGCTCGAGCACGATCGCGAGCCCTGACGCACGCACGATCGGCAGCACCGCGGCCGCGTACTCCTGCGCCGTCGGCACGCGCGAGCCGTCGTAGGACACCCCAAGGCCGCCGCCGAGGTCGAGATGCTCGATGTGCGTGCCGTCCGCCGCAAGCGCCTGCGCGAGGGCGACGAGAGCCGCCGCGGCGCGGGTCAGGGGATCGAGATCGGTGATCTGTGAGCCGATGTGCGCGTGGAGCCCGACGACCTCGACGCCGGCCAGGCCGCGCGCGTGCGCGCACAGCGTCTTCACGTCGGCGATGGCGATGCCGAACTTGTTGGTCTTGAGCCCCGTGGAGATATGCGGATGCGTCTTCGCATCGACATCGGGGTTGATGCGAATCGCAATCTTCGTGCGCGTGCCACGCTCCCGGGACAGCGCGTCGATGCGCAGGATCTCGCCGGCTGACTCGACGTTGATGGTGCGCACACCGAGGTCGATTGCCTGTCCCAACTCCGCGGTCGTCTTGCCGACGCCGGTGAATACGATTTGCGAGGGGATGAATCCGGCGCGGAGCGCGACGTCGATCTCGCCGCCCGAGTTGGCATCGGCGCTGCTGCCGAGCGCGCGCAACAGCCGCGTGATTGCCAGAGTGGAGTTCGCCTTCAGCGCATAGTGGATTGCGTGTGGATATCCGGCGAATGCCTCGTCGATCGCGCGGTAGCGCGAGGCGATGGTGGCGGCACTGTAGACGTAGAGCGGAGTCCCCTCGACGGCCGCGATCCGGTCGAGCGGCACGCCGTCGCACACGAGTGCGGACCCCTGTCTGTAGAAACCGGTCACGGATGGACTCAGGAAAAAGTGTAAGATATCAGATAAAGACGCATGTCTGCTGATTCCGCGGCTGCGCAGCCGGCCACGCCTGACAGCCTCATCGAGCAGTGCCTGGCCGGCGATCAGGTCGCCTGGGAACAGATCGTGCGCCAGAACTGGCGCAAGGTCTTCAACGTGGCCTATAAATTCGTCGGCAGGCACGACGAGGCGGAAGATCTGACGCAGGACATCTTCCTGAAGATCTTCAAGGCGCTGAAGACGTTCGACCGCCGCGCGAACTTCCAGACCTGGATCATCAGCATCAGCCGCAATCTGTGCATCGATCACTACCGCAGCGTGCGGAAGGAACGGCAGACAATCGCGCGCGACGTCGACTCGAGCGATCTGCAGCCGGCGACGACCGATCGCGGTCCGTACGCGCAGGCCGAGCACCAGGACCTGCGCGCCCAGCTCCGGCAGGCGCTGGAAACGCTGCCGATCACGTTGCGCACCGCCGTTGTCCTGCGCGACTTGCAGGAGTTGTCGTACCAGGAGATTGCGGATCGTCTCGGCCTTCCGGAGGGAACGGTCAAGTCGCGAATCAACCGCGGCCGGATCGAGCTGGCGCACCAGCTTCGCCGCCTGCAGGAAAACCAGCCGGTGCAGCCGCGCCGGCGCGGCGCCGTCCGTCCGGCGACCGGGGCGGGAAGCTGATAACTGAGGATAGTGGGAGTTTCTGAATGAACATCACGACCGAACACGCCAACGGCATCGCGGTCGTCAGGGTCGGGGAGTCCCGCCTGATGTACCCCCTCCTGTCGGAGTTCTCGGCCGCCGTGCAGAAGCTCATCGCCTCCGGCGAGCGTCGTGTCGTCGTCGACCTCTCGGCGGTGGGCTATGTCGACAGCGCGACGATCGGCTGCCTGATGGACCTCTATCGACAGGCCAGCGCCGCGGGCGGCGCGTTGAAACTCGCCGGCGTCCAAAAGCGGGTCGAAACGATGCTGACCATGACCGGCGCGCAGAACTTCATCGAGGTACACCCGGATGAGCCCAGCGCCGTCAAAAGCTTCGGAGCCTGACATGCGCACCATCAAACTGACCACGGGCGCGGCGCTCGCGCTCGACGGCGATCTGCTCTCGGTGCTCGAGACGCTCTACAAGGAAATCTCGACGCGACAGGAGCTGCAGTCGACCTTCGAGGACATGGCACGCGAGATCCAGCACGTCATCCAGCA
>JANPCT010000241.1:0-6376 GCA_031431095.1 Acidobacteriota bacterium
GAAGGAAGGCCAGGAGATTCTGGTCCAGGTCGTCAAGGAGCCGCTCGGCACCAAGGGGGCCCGGCTGACCTCGCACGTGACGATGCCGGGACGCTTCCTGGTCTTCATGCCGACCGTCGATCACGTCGGCGTGTCGCGCAAGATCGAATCGCGCGAGGAGCGCTCGCGGCTCCGCAACATCGTCAAGCAGTTCCGCGAGACGCACGGGTTCACCGGCGGCGTCATCATCAGGACGGCCGCCAGCGGCCGCTCCGAGGCCGACATCGTCAGCGATCTCTCCTACTTCCACGAGATCTGGACCGAGGTCCGCAGAAAGATGGAGAACCGCCGGCCGCCCGCCGTGCTGTTCCAGGAACAGAGCCTCGTCACCAAGCTGCTCCGCGACATGCTGACGGACGACTACACGGCGATCCGCCTGGACGATCCGGCGGAGCACCGCCGCGTCGTCACCCTGCTCGAGCGGATCATGCCGGCGTCGCTGCCGCGCGTGAAGCTGTACACGAAGGAGTTCCCGATTTTCGAGGAGTACGGCATCCAGGCGGAGATCGACAAGGCGCTCCGTCCGAAGGTGTGGCTCAAGTCGGGCGGCTATCTGGTGATCAATCCGACCGAGGCGCTGGTCGCGATCGACGTCAACACGGGACGCTACGTCGGCAAAAAAACAAGCGGACGGCTCGAAGACACCATCGTCAAGACCAACCTCGAAGCGGTGAAGGAGATCGTCCGCCAGATCCGGCTGCGCGACCTCGGCGGCATCATCGTCCTCGACCTGATCGACATGGAAGAGAAGAAGAACCGGCAGCGCGTCTTCCAGGAAGTCGAGAAGGAGCTGCGCAAGGACCGTTCTCCGTCAAAGGCGCTGCAGGTGTCGGACTTCGGCCTCGTCATCGTGACGCGCAAGCGGGTCAAACAGAGCCTGGAGCGGCAGCTGACCGAGCCATGCCCGTACTGCTCGGGCTCTGGTTCGATCAAGTCGAGCGCAACGATCTGTTTCGAGATCCTGACGGAGCTGCGGAAGGTGGGAGCGGAGCTGGACGGACAGGGCGTGCTGTTGCGGGTGAACCCGGATATCGCGCGCGCGTTGAAAGAAGAGGAGAGCGCCGTGTTGCGCGAGCTGCAGCAGGTGCTCGGCAGGCCGGTCACGATCCGGCCCGACGCGCACCTGCATCACGAACAGTTCGACGTCATGGCGATCTGAAAACCTCAGAGCCATGAGCCCGTCGCTGTGATCTACCCTTTGGGCAGATGCACGAGGTAGTAGTTGCCGCCCTTGTTGATCCAGAGGCGCATGTAGTCGCCGCCCTTGAGCGTCTCGATCTTCGAACCGCCTGACGGAGGCGGCGTGTCCTTCTGGACCAGCTTGGCTTCTCCGGCGGGGACGATGGAGACCACTTCGCGTCCTTTTACTTCACCCTTCTGTACGAATTCCACCCAGCGTTCGAGAACTTCACTGCTCCCTTTCGCGTCGGGCTTGGCTTCGTCGGCGGTGAGCCGGACCTGGTATGTGCCTGCCGGCAGCACCTTGCCGTCGGCCTTCAGCCCCTTCGGCACGCGGACGGATCCGAGCGCCATGGCAGTGCCCGTGGCATTGGGTGCCTCGGTCGTATTGGGCTGCGCTTTCGGAGCCGCATGCCCAGCCTGCGCGTTGTCGGCCGTGCGCGGCGTCCGGGCGCGCGGCTTCGGTGCCGGCTTTTCGGCCTGATCTGTTGCCTGAGCCGGCTTGGGTGTTGGAGCCGCGGGGGCCGGCTGCTGTGCGAGCGCGGTCCCTCCGACTGCCAGCGCCCCTGCCAGGGTCCCTGCGATCACGAACTGCTTCATCTTCGCCTCCAAAGGTGCACTCTCGATGGCTGGTCCTCGGCCCATCTGTATGCAATTTATCACCGAGCGGCCATCCTGCGGCCAGCCAAAAGTAGTCGAAGCAAGGGGAGTGCCAGCTGAGTTAAGGGGCCCTCGGTGGCCTGGAGCTATTTCCTGGCGATGACGATCGAGCCGCTGAACGTCGTCACGTCGAGCACCGCGGCGCCGTCGCCGTACGTGCCGCGCAACGTCGTGCGGCGGCCGCGGCGATTGGGCTCACTATCGCCCCGGCGCTGCAGCGGGAGATCGGTTCGCACCTCGCCGGAGAACGAATTGGCGTCCACTTCGAAACCGGTGGTGCCGGCGAGGAGGACCCGCACTTCACCGGAGAACGACTTCAGCTCGTAGCGACCGCTGCGCGCGAGCGTGCCGCCGAACCAGACACTGCCGCTGGTCGTTTGCGCGCTGACGCGCTCGCTCTGCGCATCTTCAACCCTGATGTTGCCGCTGACCGAGGACCCGTCGAGACGACGCGCGGTCACACGGCGGAACATGACGTCCCCGCTCACGCTCGATCCGGCAACTGCACCTTCCGCCTGCGTGTCGGAGATGTCGATCGTTCCGGAGATCGACTTCGCCGAGCCGATCCGGCCGGCGCCGCTGATACGCACGTCGCCGCTGATGCTGCTGGCGCTGAGATCACCCTTGATGTCCGACACCGTGATGGTGCCGGAGATCGAGTCCAGCGACAGCCGGGTGCCGGCTGGCGCGGTGACGTTGTAGGCGACGGTCACGTTGCCGTTGCGGCGGCTGCCGCGCTGCGGCTCACCGCTCGGGTAGCGGGTTCGTACTTCCGCGCGCCCGTTTCGCTCGGTCACTTCCACGGGCACCAGCCGCAGGAGCTCCTGTGCGTCCTCGACCGTGCGTCCGCGCGCGATCTTGACGATCTCCACAGTCGCGTCGGCACCGTTGACGCGCGTCACGGTAATGTCGCCCGCGATGTTGCCGAGCGCAAGCGCTCCGTCCGCGCCGACCCTGATGACCTTCGTGGTGCGCTCGGTCTGCTGCTCGCGGTCGTCCTCGCGGGACCGCCGCTGATACGCGCGCGCGTTGTCAACGAGCGTGCGCGCCTTCATCGCGATCGACACGCGCTCCGGATAGACCTGCGCGTCCGCCGGTCCGGGCGCCGCGGCCAGAGGCAGGATCGCGATCGACAGAGATGTGAGAAACCTGTTCATGCCTTCTGCCCTTGCCTTTGTCGTCCCTTGGGTCGTCAACTCTTGTTGACGAGCTGCGCCGCGGCGGCGTTGTTGCCCTTCCGCATCTCGTTGATCAGAGAGATGGTGTCCTGGAGCAGCGACACCTTCTGGCGCAGCGTGTCGAACAGGGTTTCCCGCGCCGCGACACTGGCCGGCTCGGACCTGACGGCGGCGCGGTTTTCAGCGATGGCCTGATCGATGATGCCGAGGTTCTTCTCAATCGTTTCCGACGTGCCGGGATCGAGTGACTGCCGGTTGTCCTTCGCCACCTTCTCCAGATCGGCAATCGCTTTTTCGAACTGCGCCTGGGCGGCGTCGACCGCAGTGACCGCCTCGTCGGGCGACGACACTCCGGCAGCACCGGCCGTTGCGGTGCCGCTCACCGGCGCTGCGGCGGGCGCGCCACGCGGGATCAGCAGCATCACGGCGGCGCCGCTGGCGATGATCAACGCCGCAGCAATGGCCAGCCAGGCCGCATAGCGCGGCGCGGCCGCGCGAGCGACCGGCGTTTCCTCGCGGATGCGCCCTTCCATGCGCAGCCGTCCGGCGATCTGCAGCCATGCGCCTTCGGGCGTGGGGACGACCGGCAGCGCCGCCGCCGCGTCGTGAATCCGCTGCAGGTCCTGCAGCAGCGCGCGGCAGTGATCGCATCCATCGAGATGGATCTCGAGCTCGGCGCGACGGATCGATCCAATCGTGAGGTCGACGCGTTCGTGAATCGAATTGAGGTACCTGTCGCAATCCATAACCACAACCACTACTGCCATCCGGCCAGCGCCGTGCGCTCAACGCCCTATTTCCTCTCCGCGAGGAGCGCGCGCAACCGCAGCCGGGCCTTGTGCACCTGCGACTTCGACGTTCCCTCCGCGATGCCGAGCACTTCGGAGACCTCCCGGTGCTCCAAGCCCTCCACATCGTGCAGCACGAAGGCGGCACGGCACCCCTCGGGCAGCTCCGCCACCGCGCGCTCCAGGTCGATCCGCTGGATCGTGCCCTCCGCGAGCCGCCGGCTTTTCGCGTCGGCGAGCACCGACGCATCGTCCAGTCCGTCGGTCAGCTGGCTCGTTCGAGCCGCACGGCTGCGGACGTGGTCGAGAATCTGGTTCATCGCCAGCCGATACAGCCAGGTGCCGAGCGCCGATTCGCCGCGAAAGCTCTCCAGCTTGCGATGCGCGGAGAGGAAGATCTCCTGGAGCTGATCTTCGGCGTCCGCCGGATTCCCGAGCATCCTGACTGCCAGGCTGAACAGGCGCGCCGAATGCGTCCGGTACAGCTCTTCGAACGCGCCAAGTTCGCCGCGGCGGCACCGCTCGACCAGCTCGAGTTCTGCCGGGCGGCCGGTTGCCGCGCCGGCGGAAGAATGCACTGCCACCTTAGACGTCGTCATTGTCGCGCCGCGTTGCCCGGATCACGGGTTTACTTACGGAACGTGAAGCGTCGGCGATCGAATTCCTTCACGCGGACGCCGTTCACCACGACCCCTTCGGCGCCAAGCAAGGCCCGTTTGAGCCCTTCGCTGCCTCCGTAGCCCCCGAGCCGCCCACCAGCCGCCACGACACGGTGGCAGGGAACTCCGGGACTGCGGCAGTTTTTCATGACGTTCCCCACGGCCCTGGCCGCCCGGGGGACGCCGGCCGCGGCAGCCACGTCGCCGTAGGTCGCAACCCGCCCGGCCGGTATGCGCCGGACGGCGAACAGAACCCGCTGGCGGAACGTGCCGTCATCCACTTTCATCACGCGGAACGACCTGAGAACCCTCATCCGCACACCGGCATCGAGCTGCGCAGGACGGACATCACCGATCCTTCGCCGGCTACTTGCTCAGGGCGCCGGTGAGGATCTGACCATCAGGGGAAGGGAGTTTCACGCCGATCATCGACGCAACCGTGACCGCCAGATCCGACGGCATTGCCGCCTCCTCACGCACGCCAGCGCTGATGCCGGCGCCGTAGAGGATCACCGGGACGCGCCTGTCGTACTCGTACAACGTGCCGTGGTTCGTCCCCGTCGCGGTCATCACCCAGTTCTCTTTCACGAGCACGAGCAGGTCGCCGCTGCGTCCCGGAAAATAGCTGAGGGCGGCGGCGCGAACCTGGGGGTCGGTCGACCGGCGTGCCGCTTCGGACGCCAACTCGTCACTGGTAAAAAGACGCGCGACTCCTGGCAGCGCGCCGATCGACGCGCGGGCCGCGCGCAGGGCGGCGGCGTTGTCCTTCACCCGGTCGTACACACCCGGCTTCAGGTACAGATCCCCTCCGTTGATCGCCGCGATGAACGATTCGTTTCCGCCCAGGATGGGGGTAAGCGCGCCGTCGAGCGCCGCCCGGACTGCAGCCGCCGGCTGGCGTCCACCGCCGGTGTTCTGCTCGGGCAGGTCGGCAACGCCATGATCGGCCGTCAACGCGACCACGTAGTTGCCGGCGCCGACCTTCTTGTCCAGATGGTCGAGCAGCTTGCCCACGGTCACGTCCAGACGTACGAGCATGTCCTGGACTTCATGGCTGCGCGGCCCGTAGCCGTGACCCACGGAGTCGAGCGACGAAAAGCTGACGCCCAGGAAATCGGTGCGATCCTTCGTGCCGAGATCCATCTCGTCGACCGCGGCCGCAGCCATCTCGCCGAGATAGGCGTCGAGAAACGGCGACTGCATCCAGTGCGCGTAGTACGCCGCGTCTCCCGCCGCGCCCAAAGGATGCGGGAACGTCGCTCCCCACCCGCCCGAGCCTTTTTCTCCCGGCGCATTATCGGCGTCGTGATAACGCTCCGCTGGAAGCGAACGCTCCCAGGTCTTGCCTGCGTCCCGGTCGGCTGGATTGCCCTTCAGAAACCCGACGAACCATGGCACTGGTGCCTTGGCAAAGACGCTCGCCGTTTCCCAGGCATTGCGATCGCCGAACCACGCCACGAAGTCCCCCTTGTGTCCGGCGAGGCCGATGGCCGAGCGCGCCTTCATCGACATGGTGGCGACTCGCGATTTGAGAGACTTGCCCATGACCTCGGCGAGCGTGGGCACCATCAATCGCCTGGCGCTGTCACCAGGTCCAGGGCCTGCGGAGCCGTAGCTCACGTCGGTGGCGTCCGGATCTCCGGTGCAGGCCACGCTCTTCTGCGTCTCGCGGTCGTACCAGGCATTTCCGATCATCCCGTGCTTGTAAGGCAGCGTGCCGGTGCCGATTGAAGCGTGGCCGACACAGGTGACGGTCACGAGGTAGGGGTATGCGGCGTTCTTGTACCAGGCCCCTTCGGTGGTGAGCCGCTTGAGACCGCGGCTCAACAGGTCCGCGTAGCGCGACGGATAGTCGGCCCGCATCTGATCGACG
>JANPCT010000242.1:0-3091 GCA_031431095.1 Acidobacteriota bacterium
GCATCCGCATCATGAGCCGCTGGGGCAAGGAGGGAATCGTCGAGACCGGCAAGGACGGCTTCGTCCTCCTCGACACTGCCGCCCTCGCCGCTATCGCCCGCGAGTGAGCAGGCGCTACGCGCTCGCACGGCGAGTAAGCCGCGAGACGACCAGCGTCAGCCAGGCAAGACAGGCCGCCCCGAGCAGGGCGAAGAACATCCAGCACGTCGTCCACAGCCCGGTCCGCTGGAGCAGGACGCCGAAGAGGATCGGGCACACGAATCCCCCGACCCCCCGATCACCGCCCGCAATGCCGCCGACGATGCCGACTTCGTCCGGAAAATGGTCGGGATGTACTTGAACACGGCGCCCATCCCGAGGCCCATCATGAAGCCGCTCACAAGCAGCAGTCCGGTGAAGATGGTGACGTTGGCCTGGAAGTAGATGGACGTGACGCCGCGCGCCAGGAGCTGGCGCCGGCCGACCCGATCGCCAGGGTGACGACCGCCTCCTGCCAGAACGCTTTTCGCGGCACCACGAGCATTCCCGTGTCGCGCGTGGCGCGCCAATCGCCGGACATCGGCCGCAGCGCGTAGCAGTCCGTGCCCACCGTGACGCTGGTCGCGTCAACGGCGGTCACCGTGCCGGGCCGCATCGCCGTCACCCCGCGGCCTGGAGACTCGATGTCCATGCGCGGCACGCTCAGCAGCACGCACGCGGCGAGACAGCCGCCCAGCACGAGAGACATCACCCGGCGCGCACCGACCCTGTCGGACAGCCCGCCACCGCCGGCGCACACGAGGCTCGACGGCAGGCTGAACATGGACGCCATCAGCCCCGCCGACGTCACGGACAGGCCGTAAAGCCCGGAGCGCGGACAGGCCGAAGGGCTAAGCTCGTCCGGCGATCATCACCGCGGACGATTCGGCATTGATCCGACCAAAGCCTAGGCGATCGTCGAGGCGCTCGGCCGGGGATGGCCTTGACTGTGAACCCTGACGACGCACGCACGTTGCTCGCGTCTGGAGTGTCAAGACGTCGCTGCCACCGGTGATGCCGAGCGTGTCTCCGGCTCCGAGATTCGACAGGCATTCTTGCCCGCGCGCTTGGCCTCGTACAAGGCCATGTCCGCGCTCTTCATCAGTGTCTCAGCGTCCTCGCCGTGGACGGGATAGATACTGATCCCTGCGCTCGTGGTGATGCTCACGGTCTGCCCCTCGATGCGATAGGGCTGGGACACGGCCTCGATCACCTTTGACCCCAGCAACGCCGCCCGGTGACTCCCGCTGAGATGCCACAGCACGATGATGAATTCGTCACCGCCGAGGCGCGCGACCGTATCCTCTTCGCGCACCGTCGCCACCAGGCGTCCTGCCACCATTTTCAGCAGGGCATCTCCGGCGCCGTGTCCCAGCGAGTTGTTAATCAGCTTGAATCCGTCGAGATCCAGATACACCACCGCCATCGTGCTCGAATTCCGCCGCGCATGGACCAGGGCCATCGACAGTCTCTCGGCCAGCAGTCGTCTGTTCACCAGGCCGGTCAGGGGGTCCCGGAGGGCCAGGGTTTCGAGCGTCTTGCCGTGATCGCGGGCGGCCTCGTACAACAGGCGGACTGCGAGCAGGTTGCGCACCCGCATCAGCACCTCGGCCAGATCGAACGGCTTGCTGATGAAATCCTGGGCGCCGCACTGGAGCGCCCGCAACTTGTGATCCGGACGGGCGCTCAGGGCCAGCACCGGGAGGTAACCGTCAGCTTCGATCCCCTTCAAGCCTTCCATGACCTGAAAACCGTCCATGCGCGGCATCACGAGATCGAGCAGGATTAGGTCGTAGCGGTTCGTGCGGTGCAACTGACAGACGTCGCTCGCATCGGTTGTCGAGGTGATCGACAGATAGCCGGCGCCGCGCAGCATCTGCTCGAGCAGCAGGACATTGACACGCCGATCATCGACGATCAGGATGCTGGCGCGAAGAATGTCCGCCGCACTGATCATGCCCATCACAGCGCCGCATGCGCCCGAGCCCAGGTGGTGGCGGCCGATTCCAGCGCGACATCCAGGGTTTCCATGAACTCGTCTACCTTGATCGGCTTGGTGAGATAGCGGAAGAACCCGGCCTCGAGACCCTTCTGGATATCGCGCGGCATGGCATTGGCACTGAGAGCCACGATGACGATGTGCGCGGTGGCCGGGTCCTGGCGCAGGATTTTCAGCGCTTCGATGCCGCTGATTCCCGGCAGATTGATGTCCATCAGAATCACCTCCGGGAGGGAGGCGCGCGCCAGGCCGATACCGAGAGCGCCGTTCACGGCCGTCAACAAGCGGATGTCGGATCGCCGCGCGATCAACTGCTCGACCAGCGCCAGGATGGCCGGGTTGTCCTCGACATAGAGCAAGGTGCGCAGCGGTGCGCTGGACGACCCCTGGGGGTGGGCTACGATGGTGGATGCTGCGCCCGCCGCCGCCGGCGTGGGCGCCGGCGTCAGCAGCAGTTCGAACCAGAACACGCTGCCGACCCCGACCGTGCTGTCCACGCCGATCACGCCTTTCATCAGCTCGACCACCCGCTTGCTCATCACCAGGCCGATGCCGGTGCCTTCCTCGTCGCTGCTCTCCTGTCCGAGACGGTTGAACGGCTGAAAGAGCTGTGTCAGCTTCTCTGGCGCGAGGCCCGCGCCGGTATCCTTGACGCTGATACGCACCCGGCCAGGACCGCTGACCGTGCATTTCACCTCGACGGTGCCCTGCTCCCGGTTGTACTTGATCGCGTTGGACAGCAGGTTGATGAGCACCTGCTTGACCCGGGTCCGATCGGCATCGACAAAGTAGGGGATATCCAACCGGGGAAACGTCATGCTGATGCCGCGCTGTTGTGCCTGCGGTTCCATCATCGCCTGGCAGTCGGAGATGACCTCAGACAACGACGCCGGCTCCGGCGAGATCGACAACATCCCCGATTCGACCACAGCGAGATCGAGGACTTCGTTGATCAACTTGAGCAGATGCCAACCCGCCTGGAGAATCTGGGCGATGCTTTCCTTCTGAGAGGCGGTCGGCAACGGGGAGGTCGACTCGAGCAGCTGGGCGAAGCCGAGGATCGCATTGAGCGGG
>JANPCT010000243.1:0-11658 GCA_031431095.1 Acidobacteriota bacterium
GATCGACATCGCAGTTGGCGACGATGTCGCGGTTGGGGGCCGGGCTGGGTACGATTCCACCCGTGCCACAGTGCAACACCGCCTGTGCCACTTCTTCGCTGTCGGTAATCCACTTCGACAGCGTTGCGCGGAACGGCATCAGCGGCTTCATGACCGTGTCGCCCCAGTACGGCGTCCGGCGGCCGAACGCCGGATGAATGTAGCCCGGCCGGAACACCGTCAGCCGCGAACCGAAGACGGCGTGCAAATCGTGTTCGGTCTGCCCCTTGACCCGCGCCCACGCCTGCGTGGCGCGCATCGACGCGCCGTGGCCGCTGACGAAACAGAAATGCATCGACGGGTTCGCAATCGCGGCGACACGCGCGCACGCCATCACGTAGTCGTGGGTAATCAGGCGGTACTGCGCCTCGCTGTGCGTCTGATACCAGGAGATGCCGAGCGCGCACAGCACGAAGTCCACGCTGGCGAGGGGGGAACGGAGCCGCTCGAAGTCGCTGAAGTCCTCGAGGATGGCCGTTTCGAGGTTGGCATGCGCGTGCGGCAGAGGACGGCGGCTGACTGCGAGGATGGAGCCGATGCGGCGATCCTCGAGCGCTTCGCGCACGATCGCGTCACCGACGACGCCGGTCGGGCCGAGCACCAGCACTCTCACCGGATCGACACGGCCTCGCGCGTCGCCCGGCCCGCTCATCAGTCGCTGTCCGCGGTGACGGGCTGCTGCTGGGTGTCGATGGGCTCGCCGCCACGCGCCGGACCCGATCCGTTCGGCGCCTTCTTGCGGCGCGGCCGGATGTCGTGACGCTTGATCATCTCGTTCAGCGTCGTCGGCTTGATCTGCAGGAGTTCGGCGGCGCGTTTCTGCACGCCGCCCGCGGCCTCCAGAGCCGACTCGATCAGTCCGCGCTGGAACGACGCTTCGGCGTCACGATACGAGATGCCCTCCGCCGGCACGACGAACTGGGGCATCTGAAAACTGCGGCTGCTGCGGACGTGGTCAGGCACCAGGTCGGCGCCGAGGCGCCTGCCCGACGACAGGACGGTGGCCCGCTCGATGACGTTCTCGAGCTCGCGCACGTTTCCAGGCCAGTCGTAATCGATCAGCAGGTCCAGCGCCTCGGCCGACAATTCCAGGCCGGGCTTGTTGTTCTCCTCGCCGTACTTGCCGAGGAAATGCTGCACGAGGAGCGGGATGTCGTCCTTGCGCTCCCGGAGCGCCGGCAGCTGGACGGTGATGACGTGCAGCCGGTAATATAGATCCTCGCGAAAGCGCCCCTCGGCCATCATCCGCTGCAAGTCGACGTTGGTTGCGGCGATGATGCGGACGTCGACCTTGATGTTCTCGATCCCGCCCAGGCGCATGAATTCGCGCTCCTGGATGACGCGCAGCAGCTTGGCCTGCGTTTCGAGCGGGATGTTGCCAATCTCGTCGAAGAAGATGGTCCCCTTGTCGGCCAGCTCGAACAGCCCCTTTTTCGGATACACCGCACCGGTGAAGGCCCCCTTCACATGCCCGAACAGGTTCGACTCCAGCAGATCAGGGGGCAGGTTGCCGGAGTTGACCGTGATGAAGGCGCGATCCGAGCGGACCGAGTTCTGATGCAGTGACCGGGCGATGAGCTCCTTGCCCGTGCCGCTCTCGCCGTTGATGAGGATCGTCGTCCGGCTCGGCGCCGCCTGGATGATCAGGTCGAACACCTGACGCATCCGCGAGCTCTTGCCGATGATCTCGCCGAAGTGGTTGGCGTGCGCCTGCAGGTTCTGGCGGAGTGCCCGGTTCTCGGCGACCAGGCGCCGCTGCGCCAGCGCGTTGCGCAGCACGACCAGGACCTCGTCGTTCTTGAACGGCTTGCTGATGTAATCGTAGGCGCCGCGCTTCATCGCGGCGATGGCGTTCTCGACCGACGCGTATGCCGTGATCATCAGGACGGGCAGGTCGTCGTCGATCTTCCTGATCTCGTCCAATGCGGTGACCCCGTCCATGCCGGGCATCATCACGTCGACAATCGCGGCGTCGAACGGCATCGAGCGGGCCAGCTCGAGCCCCTCCGCGGCGGTAGCCGCGAGGCGCACCTGGTAGCCTTCGCGGGTCAGCAGCGTCTCGAGGATCTCACGCATGATCTCCTCGTCGTCGATGACCAGGATGGAACTGCTGTTCGCGGGCATGGGACCGGCCTGCACGCGGCTTACGACGTCCGTTCTCTCTTCGCGGCGACCGCGAGCGGCAGGCGGATCGAGAACCGCGTACCGTGTCCGACTTGGCTGTCGCATGTGATCGATCCTCCATGCTCCTGGACGATGCCATAGGTAATGGACAGTCCGAGCCCGGTTCCCTTGCCGATATCCTTCGTCGTGAAGAACGGGTCGTAAATCCGCGACAGCTGTTCGGCCGGAATCCCCGACCCGGTGTCGCCGATCTCGACGACCGCGCCGTCGCGGTCGGCACGCGTCACGATCGTCAGCCAGCCGCCCTTCGGCATCGCGTCCCGCGCGTTCAGGAACAGGTTCAGGAACACCTGCTGCAGTTTGTGTTCGATCCCCTGGACCACGGGCGCGGTGACTGCGAGCTCCTTGCGCACCTGGATACTTCCGGTGCGGAACTGGTGCTCGAGCAGCGAGAGCACGTCGTTCACGACCGCATTGATATCGCAGGGTCCGCTGTCGACCTGAGCGGGGCGCGCCAGATTCAGCAGTCCGTTGACGATCTTCGCCGCCCGGAACGTCTGGCGCACGATCTACTCGAGAACGACCGTGGACGGGACGTCAGGCGAAGCGTTCTCGAGCAGCATCTGCGTGAAGCTCGAGATCCCCGTCAGCGGGGTGTTCACTTCGTGCGCCACACCGGCGGCCAGCAGCCCGATCGACGCCATCTTTTCCGAGATCTGCAGCTGCTCCTCGAGCTGCACGCGCGTCGAAATGTCTTCGACGATGACGATGCTGCCGACGACCTCCGCTTGCGAGTCGCGCAGCGGGGTCGCGCCGAGGTTGACGAGCAGCCGCCGCGCCGGATCGTGCCGCGTCGACATCGGCACGCGGTAGTGCGCCGTTCCCTCCGCCGCTCCGCTGGCGCCGCCGCGGATCATGCCGACGATGCGCGGCTCGAACAAGTCGTCGAGAACTTCCCCGACGGCCTCTTCGTGACGTAGGCCGTAAAGCTCCTCCATCTGCCGGTTCCAGCGCACGACGCGGCCGTTTCGATCGAGCACTGCCAATCCGTCGTTCAGCGACTCGAGGATGTTCTCGCTGAATTGCCGCATCCGCTCGAGCTCGTCGGCTTTGACGCGTAACTGCCGATAGAGCCGGCCGTTCTCGAGCGCGGTCGCCGCCTGCGCGGCAACGGCGGACAGCAGCGCCATGTCTTCGCTGCTGAGCGGCTCGGTGCTCGCCTTGCGCCCGAGCGCCATGACCGCGATGGTGCCTTCCTTCGAGACGCACGGAACGAAGTAATGGATCCCGGCATCCCGCCAGAAATCGACTTCCCGCATGTCGAGTCGTCTCAGCGCCAGGATTTCGTCGAGCGCGAGCGTGTGACCGGACATCAAGCGGACCGCCACCTCCGAATCCGGCGACAGCGGCGGCGGGGCGTCGGGAAAACCTGCATGCGCGATGGTGACGAAGGCCCCGGCGCCCGGCATCGGCGCGAGCATCAACGCCATGCGGTCGACGACCAGCGTTTCGGTGATGCGATGCACCAGGCGCTCGCTCAGCCGCTGCAGGTCCAGATCGCTGTTCAGGTCGCGGGCGAAGCCGACCAGCGCCCGGCGGTAGTCGTACCGATCGCGGTAGTAGACGCGATCGAGACCGGTTTGAATCGCATCCTTGACCGGACGGGAGAGCAGGACGACGACGAACGTAGCGAGCAGCGCGATGACGGGGTTGCGTTGGTCGTCCGCGTTCCCGACGAGGATGGCGCCCGCGGCGCGAAGGAGCACGGCGTAGATCGCCGCGATGGCGGCAAGCGCCGCCGCGTAGACCAGGCCGCGCTTGATGATCACCTCGACGTCCATCAGCCGGTAGCGGACGATCGCGGACGCAAACGCCAGCGGGATGAGGCCGAGCAGCAGCGCGCTGAATTCGAAGCCGCGCAGCGGCTGCAACCCGAAGGCGAACGGCAGCGCGTAGCCGAAGGCGAACGGGATGGAGCCGATGGCGGTGCCCCAGACGATCCAGCGTAGCTGCCGGCGCGCGGTCACCGAGCGCACCATCCGCAGGGCGCGCACCATGATCACCAGGCCGGCGACGAGTGCGATGGCCAGATAGAGCAGCTGCCCGTATTGCACGTACGAGGCGACCCACGTCAGCACATCGCCGTGGCTGGCGCCGTTGATGACGCCCGCAACCGAAACCCCGCCCAGCAACAGCGCCGGCAGGTAAATCGCGGGCAACAACGAGCGGCCAGGATCGCTGCGGACCCAGGCGTCGGGACGATCGGGGAAGACGAGCGCGAAGTGGAGGAACAGCCCGGGCAGCAGGAGCTGCGCGGTGAGGTCTCCCCAGTAGAAGGTCCAGTCGAGCGCGTCGAGCTTGCCGCTGAAACTAAACGCCATGACGCCGAAGAACGCGACCGTCAGCCAGAAAAAGTGCAGCGTCGCCTGATGGTCCGGGCGCCGCAGGCGCACCGAGGCGCCGACCAGCAAGGAGAAGACGCCGACGGCTGCGAGCGCCAGGTAGAGCGGCAGCGAACCGGACGGCACCGGCGCGACGTCAACGGTCGCGAGCTGACGCGCCTGCTCGCGCAGGAGCACGTAGCGCAGCGTGGCGCCGCGCGCGCTGGTATGAAGCACGTCGACGACGTCGTGCACACCCTGAATTTCACGCGCGCCGATCTGCAGGAGGATGTCGCCCCGCCGCACCCCTGACCGATCCGCCGCGGTCCCCTGCCCGACCTCCGCCGCCGCGACATCGCCGCCGGAAACCTTCCACAGGACGCCGTCCTCGAGTTCCGACCACGACGACCGCTGGACGATATTGAGTCCGGCGAGACACAGCAGCGCCACGACGACAGCACTCGTGCTCATCGATGGAAGGGTTCTCACCCACGGAGGGCGCTGGTTGGAACGGATCATCGCGTACAGCCGTGTATGCCGAACAGCTAGCAAACCGCATACCCCGATTCGCCCTGCCGTTCCGCCAGTAAATCGCTTATTTTCAGTCGTTTATACCACGACGCCGCCGCTCCGAACGGAGCCATTCCAACAAACCGGAGCGATCATCCAAATAACTGGAGCGGAAACGGCGCTACCCGCGGTAGGTGTGGGCGGGAGAATTCCAGGACGACGTGCGAACTAGAAACGGATGAGCACGCCGCCGATGACGCGTTTCGGCGGGCGGACGACCAGCAGTTCGTCGTAGAGAGAGCCCGCGTCGGCTGTTTCGCGAAACAGGTTGCGCAGCCCGAAGACCACTTCCCAGCGCGCGGCGCTCGAGAACGGCATGAAGGGCAGCGCCTGGTTCACCTGGACGTCGAAGCGGTAGTCGAGCGCAGCGTGAGAAGGATCGTCGCCGCGCGCGAAGGCGTCGTTGATCTTGTAGAGGACGAATACCCGCGTGGCGGTCAGCGGCACATCGGTCTCGACCGTGGTGGTCAGATCGTGGACGTCTTCGCTGCGCGGACGGATCGCCGCAGGCGCCCAGACCGCAATCGCCGCCATGTCGCCGCGCGACACCCACTGCGCGCGCGCGACGCTGTAATCGATGGAAGCGCGGATGCGTTGTGCGGGCGCGCTGCTCAGACGCACCGCCCAGCCGGAGGCATCGAGGGCGCCGGCATTCGCCACGGCGTAGTGGCCGCGGGACGTCGGCCCGCCGCTCGACGGCAACCCGAAGAGCGTGACCATCTGGTTGTCGACGCGCTGCTGGAATCGGCGCACGCCGAGCACGTAGGCGCCGTCGAATTCGTGCTCGATTCCGGCGTCCACGAACCGCGCGCGCTCGACGCGGAACTGCTCTCCTTCGAGGGGGGTGAACGTGCGCTCCGGCGGCAGCCATGGGCCAACCGTCGCCGCGGGCAGGAACTCCTCCGCGCCAGGAGCGAGCATCCGCTGGCCGACGTTGGCGATCACTCGCGTGTTGCTGAACGGTGTGAGCACCATCCCCACCCGGGGGCTCAGCAACGAACGATGGCGGAGGTAGTCGTAATGGGCGTACCGCGCGCCGTAATCGAGTACCAAGGTCGGCGACACGGTCCAGCGGTCGCTGCCGTAGATTTCTCCCACGTTGCGGGTTTCGTCGGGCGCGGCGGCCAGCGAAATCGAGCGCGCACTCGCAGTCTGATACTGCTGCTGCGTGCTGTACGAGACGCCGAACCCATACGCGTGGCTCGACGCAAGCCGCGACGTGAACGAACCGGCTATCACCCAGGCCGACACGTCCGACTGGCTCATCGACGCGCGCACATCCCAGCGGCCGGAGGCGGCGGGGGCGCCGATCGACATGTAGGCGACGCCGCGCGGCGCGAAATCACTGAACAGCAGCGGACCGGCGCCGAGCGCCGATGTGGTGAGGAAATTGACTTCACCGCTGAACGGGGTCGCGGTGAAGAACGACGCGGCCATGTTCGCGGCGTTGTCGAACGCGCGGCCGAATATGGACGGCGTCACCGGCGGCAGGGCCTGCCCGGAAGCGGCATCGGCAATCGACACGACATCGCCGTCCTGCTTGAGCACGCCACGCTTGATATGGCGCAGGCGCCACGCCGTTTCGGTGTGATTGTCGCCATCAGCGCCCGGGTTCTCACCCGACGGCAGCGACACGCCGGCGGTCAGGATCGGGCGGATCGGAAGGGCGGCGGCCTCGCCGACCCGTCGCATCTGGATCTGGGCGACATCGACGCCAGCGGGACCGACGCGGACCGCGTCGCGCCGGCTCGCCGCAAACCCCGCGAGGTGGACTCGCAAGGCGTAGCTGCCGGGTGCGAGCGGCTGGATCACGAAGCGGCCACGAGAGTCGGTCGTCGCCATGGCCGGCGTCAGCCCGAGTGCCGAGACGATGGCCCCCGCGAGGGGACCGCCGCTCTCGTCGCTCACGACTCCCTGGATGCTGCCCTTGGAAACATGCGCCTGTTGGGCCACGGGGGTGAACGGGACGGGGCGAAACCCGCGGGTCTGGGCAGACACCGACGTTGCCGTCGATCCGACGATCGCCGCCGCCGCAAGAAACCCGGTCAGACGCGCCATTGGATACCCTCCTGTTTAGGGGGTCACCGTTTAGGGGGTCACCGTAAAGTTCACGGTCTGGGTCAGAACCTTGGCACTTAGTTTATCCGTAATTTTGATTTCCAGGCGGTAAGAACCTTCGGGAAAGCTCTGCAGGGGCACACCCTGTCCCGCCTGAATGCTGCTGTTTCCCGAGGGATCGAATCCAGGGCCCATGGTCTCGGAACTGAAGGTTTGCGGCTCGGTGCTGTTGAAACGCTTCTCCGTCCCGGCATCCTGCCGGTAGAACGTATAGCTCGCATCGAGATTGAACTTCTTCTCGGGCGTCAGCATCGGGTTGTAGATCTGGAGCAGCACGATCAGCTCCTGGGACGTCTTGAACCTGCGGTCGGGGGACACGACGATCTCGGTCAGGCCAAACGCGTAGGGATGTTCCGACTGCGCGTCGGGAGAAATCGGCGCCGGCAGCGGGTCTACACGTTCGGCGAGGATCACCGTGCTGGTGGAAAACTCGCTTCCGTAGTTCGGCACGTCGAGCGGCTGCTTCAACACCGCGGTCTTGCCGGTCGAAGTGGCGGCCGCCGGGGCGGCGCCTGACCCCGGTGCCGCGGCGCGCTCGTGCAGGACGATGTACAGGTCGTAGCTGCCGGACGGGACGCCGATGCCGCGCTGGATGCGGAGCGGCTGCCCGGCGGCTGCCGGCTTGAGCTCGAGGAACGAGACGTCCTCGAACGGATAGTTCGGCCCCGCCGGCGCGGGAGGCGGCGTCTTCGCGTCCTTCTTCTTGTCTTTGTTGTCTTTCGCGTTCTTGTCGGCCGCTGCGACGGGCGCCGCCGGCGGCGCCGTCATACCGCGCGGCGTCACCCGCAGATACAGCGTCAGCGCTCCACTCGGCGTCTTCGCCGGGTCGATCGTCAGGACGATCGGCACCCACACCCGCGAGCCCTGCGCTTTCAGGAAATCGTTCTGAAACTGGATGGGGAAGTCGGTCGGAGCGGACTGGCCGGACATCGCCGCGTCCGCGACCCGCACCAGCGTCTGGATCTCCTGCTGTTGGACTGCGGACTGCGCCTGCGCGGCCGCATCCACCGCCGGCTTCTGTTCGGCGTTCACCGGAGGCTTTTGCGCATCCACTGACGCCGCGCCGACGAAAACAACTGCAATCATCGCGGCGGCAACCGCGCGTGCAAACCCGAACCCCCGAAGCGACAACGGCATCACGGACTCCTTAACCCATCGATCATAAGCCCGACCCACGAGGGGAGTCAAAAGGCGTGCACCGGGTGGTTCCCGGCAACCGAGACTGATAAGATCCCCCGGCTATGCCCCGCGCGCCGCGCCTTCTCGATGTCAGCGTGCTGCTGGCGCCCGGCCTTCCCGCCTACCCCGGCAACCCACCGTTCGAGATGACCCCCGTCAAGCGCATCGCGCAGGGGGACACCTCCAACAACTCCAGGTTGACGATGGGCACCCACACGGGCACACATGTCGATGCGCCGCGTCACTTTTTCGACGACAGACCCGGGGTGGAATCGCTCCCGCTCGAGCTGCTCATCGGGCGCGCGCGCGTGATCGACCTGCCGCATCGCGGCGGCATCACCGAGGCGCACCTCGGCGCCGCCGGCCTGCGCGAGGACCTTCGTGTCCTGCTCAAGACGCCGAACTCGGCGCTGTGGAATACGTCCGACGGCTTTCACCAGGACTACACCTATCTGACCGAGGGGGGCGCGAAGTTTCTCGTCGACCAGGGCGTCAAGGTGGTGGGGGTCGACTACCTGTCGGTGGAACAGTTCAAGAAAGCAGGCGCCCCGGCCCACCGCATGCTGCTCGGCAACGGCGTCCTCATCATCGAGGGCCTGGACCTGTCCGAAGCGGAGGCAGGACATTACGAGATGTATTGCCTGCCGCTGCGCATTGCCGATGCCGACGGGGCGCCGGCGCGCGTGGTGCTGAAACGATGACGCGCGCAAGAACGGAGGCCTTCGACGAATGAGCATGCTCGACGACGCCGTCGTCATGGTGCTCGCCGGGGGAGCCGGCGAGCGGCTCTACCCGCTGACCAAGGAGCGCGCCAAGCCCGCGGTCTATTTCGGCGGCCCGTACCGGATCATCGACTTCACCCTCAGCAACTGCCTGAATTCAGGGCTGCGGAAGATCTTCATCGCGTTGCAGTACAAGTCGCTGTCGCTGACGCGCCACCTGCGATTCGGCTGGAGTGTCGTCGCCGACGAGCTCGGCGAGTTCATCGAGGTGCTGCATCCGCAGAAGCGCGTCGGCGAGCACTGGTATCAGGGCACGGCCGACGCCGTTTACCAGAACCTCTACTCGATCCAACGCGAAGGACCGCGGCACCTGATCGTGCTGTCCGGGGATCACGTCTACAAGATGGACTACGCGCGCATGCTGCGGTTCCACATGGACCGCGGCGCCGCCGCGACGCTGGCCGTCATCGACGTGACCGCGGAGGAGACGTATCGCTTCGGCATCATGGAAGTGGACGCCGACGATCGGCTGACCGGTTTTCTCGAAAAGCCGAAAGACCTGCCGCCCGGACAGCACCTCGCCTCGATGGGCATCTACATCTTCGACATGAGCGTGCTGGTGCCAGCGCTCGAGGCCGACGCGCGCGAAGCGACCAGCCACGACTTCGGCAAGGACATCATCCCATCGCTCATCTCCAGGGTACCGGTGTTCGCCTACCGGTTCACCGACGAGAACAAGAAGACGACGAAATACTGGCGCGACATCGGCACGCTCGACGCCTATTTCGACGCCAACATGGATCTGTGCCGGGTCAACCCGGAGTTCAACCTCTACGATCCCGAATGGCCGCTGCGGACGCACCAGGTGCAGGCGCCCCCCGCCAAGTTCGTCTTTGCCGACGACGGCCGGCGCGTTGGCACGTCGCTCGACTCCATGATCTCGGCTGGCTGCATCATCTCCGGCAGCTCGATCCGCGGCAGCGTGCTCTGTCCGAACGTCCGCGTCCATAGTTTTTCGCTGGTGGAAGACAGCATCCTGATGCCTGGCGTGCGCGTCAGCCGTCACGCCCGCATCCGTCGCGCCATCGTCGATCGTGACGTCTTCATCCCGCGCGGCGCGCAGGTCGGCTACAACGAGACCGAGGACCGCAAGCGCCACACCGTCACGGAGAGCGGCATCGTCGTCGTCACCAAGGACGACGAGCCGTTCATCGGACCGATCGCCGACGAGGCGCTGCGCATCGAGGCGGAATTCGATTCCAGCGGCTCGCAATGACGCGAAGACACGGCACACGGTAGGCAAGGCAGCAGGCCAGCGGCGGAAGGCAGCGGGGCGAACGTCCGGCAAGAGACTCGACCCTCTCGACCCTCAGGTGACCAGGTGAATTTGATGAAGATTGCGAAAGTACACGGCAGGGAGATTCTCGACTCTCGCGGCAATCCAACGGTGGAAGTCGAGGTCACGCTCGACGGCGGCGTCATCGGGCGCGCGGCGGTGCCCTCGGGCGCGTCGACGGGCATTCGCGAAGCGCTCGAGCTGCGTGACGGCGACAGGAAGCGTTATCTCGGCAAGGGCGTGGTCAAGGCGGTCGCCAACGTGAACGGCGAGCTCGCGGCATCGCTCGTGGGCAAGGCGGCGGATCAGCGATCGGCCGACGCCGCGATGATCGCCCTCGACGGCACTCCCAACAAGGGACGGCTCGGCGCCAACGCGCTGCTCGGGGTGTCGATGGCGCTGGCGCGAGCCAGCGCGCTGGCCGCGAACGTGCCGCTCTATACGCACCTGGCGCGGTTGTACGAGAAGAGAGAGCAGGCATCAGGATCGATCCTGCCGGTGCCGATGATGAACATTCTCAATGGCGGCGCGCACGCCGACAGCAGCGTCGATTTCCAGGAGTTCATGGTGATGCCGCTCGGGGCGGCGTCGTTCGGCGACGCGCTGCGCACCGGCGCGGAAATCTTCCACACCCTGCGCGGCATCCTGAAGAAGAAAGGCTATGCCACCGGAGTCGGCGACGAGGGTGGCTTCGCGCCGAGTCTCAAGTCGAACCGTGAAGCGCTCGACCTGGTGCTCGAGGCGGTGGCGCAGGCGGGCTTCAAGGCCGGCGAAAACGTCTTCCTCGCGCTCGACGTCGCGGCCAGCGAGCTCTGGGTCGAAGACGGCGAGCGCTACGAGTTCAAGAAATCGGGCGAACAGGCGCGCAGCGCGGACGAGATGGTGGCGATGTACGAGGACTGGGTCCGGCAGTACCCCATCGTCTCCATCGAGGACGGCCTCGCCGAGGGGGACTGGGACGGCTGGAAGACACTCACGACCGCGCTCGGCAGCCGCGTGCAGATCGTCGGTGACGACCTGTTCGTCACCAACCCCGAAATCCTGAAGCGCGGCATCGACGAGAAGGTCGCCAACTCGATCCTGGTGAAGCTGAATCAGATCGGGACCGTCACCGAGACGCTCGACGCCGTCTCGATGGCCGGCACGGCGGGCTACACCAGCGTCATCTCACACCGATCGGGAGAGACCG
>JANPCT010000244.1:0-8307 GCA_031431095.1 Acidobacteriota bacterium
GTCTACACCGTGCCGGTGCCTCCCGATGTGAAGCTCTTCGAAATGCCGATCGCCGGCTACCTGGGATTCCCCGCCTTCGCGGTCGAGTGTTTCGTGATGTACGTCTTCGCGCGGCATTTGTTGTGGCGCGGATCATCACGACCGACCGCACTATAATCAGCGGCTGATGGGCACAGCCACGACGCTCGAACGCGAGGTCAAGCTGAGCTTCGAGTCCGCGCAGGCGGCGCGTGACGCGATCCTCGCTGCCGGCGCCACTCCCCTGCTCGGCCGCCGGCTTCAGGAAGACGCGCTGCTCGATACCGCTGACGGCGCTCTCCGCCAGCGCGCCTGCGCACTCCGCATCCGCCTCGAGAACGGCAAGAGCCGCATCACCTTCAAGGGACCCGTCCAGGAGTCGCCGATGAAGCTTCGCGACGAGTTCGAGACCGTCGCCGGCGACGGTCTCATGCTGCTGCGGATCTTCGAGGAACTTGGTTACCAGGTCTGGTTTCGCTACGAAAAATACCGGGAGGAGTTTTCCCACGAGGATGTGACTGTCGCCATCGACGAGACGCCCGTCGGAGTCTTCGTCGAGATCGAGGGGAGCGAGGCGGGCATCGACGCCATGGCTGCCGCCATCGGCCGCTGCGAAGCCGATTACATCCTGCATTCCTATCGAGGCTTGTTTCTCGAGCGCCGCGAAGCGCTGGGCCTCGCCGGCAGCGATATGGTTTTCGACGCGGCTGCTGAATGACGCCCGCCAGGGCGCTGGTGCTCACCGCCGGCCTCGGAACACGCCTTCGTCCGCTGACATCGACTCGCGCAAAGGCCGCGGCTCCGGTGGACGGCGAACCGCTCGCCCGACGCACCATCCGCTGGCTTGCCGCGAACGGTGTGCGTGACCTCGTCCTCAACCTTCATCACAAGCCGGAGTCGATCACCGCCGTCGTCGGCGACGGCGCCGATCTCGGCGCGCGCGTGCGCTATTCATGGGAGTCACCGGTGCTTGGATCGGCCGGGGGCCCCCGGCACGCCTTGCCGCTCCTGCTCGATGGCGGGACCAATACGTTCGTCCTTGTGAACGGCGACACGATCACCGACGTCGATCTAGCCGCGATGACAGCGCAGCACCTTGGCAACGGCGCCCTGGTGACGATGGCGTTGATTCCGAACCCGCGTCCCGACAAGTACGGCGGCGTGCTCCTCGATGGCGATCACGTCGTCACAGGCTTTACGCGGCGCGGCAGCGTCCAGCCGTCATTTCATTTTGTCGGGCCGCAAGTGGTGGAAGCCGGCGCCTTCATCATGCTCGATGACGGCGTGCCGGCGGAATCGGTAATGGGCGTCTATCCGGCGCTGATGGTGAGCTATCCCGGCTCGGTGCGCGGTTTCGTCAGCGACGCCACTTTCCAGGACATCGGGACGCCCGCGGACCTGCTGCAGACATCGCTGGACCTCGCCGCCGCCGACGGCCGGCCCGGCTGCCCGCGCTGGGGCAGGCACCCACGCGTCGCGGCCTCAGCGCGCGTCACACGGTCGGTGCTCTGGGACGATGTCACGGTCGGCGCCGGCGCGGTGCTCACGGAGTGTGTCATCGCGGACGGCGTGGAGATTCCCGACGGCGCTGCCTTCGAACGCTGCGCGATCGTTCGCGGCGTGCCGGACCTCGAGATCGTAAAGCTCGACGGCTGACCGCGGCCTTTCCGGCTAGGATAACCAGCGATGGACAAACGCCAGCCGGGTGCGGACGATGCGCGCGAGCGCATTCGAGGTTACCTCGATCGCAGCGGACTCGCCGCTGCCGGTCCGCGAGTCGTGCCACTGACGGGCGATGCATCCGACCGGCGCTATTTCCGCATCCTGTTGCCCGAGATGCCGTCGATCGTGCTGGCGCTGAATGCCGCGGCGTTCGACGTGACGACGCTGCCGTTCGTGAATGTCGCGACGCTGCTGGCGAAGATGCCGGTGCCGATCCCGGCGGTGCTGGGGCACGCCGACGACCTCGGCATCCTGGCCCTGCAGGATCTCGGAGATGTCACGCTGCAGGCCCACCTTGGCGCCGCGAGCCCGGTGGAACATGCGGCGCTCTATCGCCAGGCCGTGGCACTGATTGCGACGCTGCAGCGGCGCGGCGCCGAGCTGGCTTCGCCCGACTACCTGCCCTACGGGATTTCGTTCGACGTCGAGAAGCTGACGTGGGAGCTGGAGTTCTTCACGAAGCATTTCCTCGAGGCCTATCGCGGCGTGACGCTGGGAGCCGACCAACACCAGGCACTGCGCGAGGAATTCGCCCTCATCGTTCGCGAGCTCGCGTCCGAGTCGCCTGTCCTCTGCCACCGCGACTATCACAGCCGCAACCTGATGCTCCACGAGTCGCAGCTGTATATCATCGACTTCCAGGACGCGCGCATGGGGCCCGACACCTACGATCTCGTCTCGCTCCTGCGCGACTCCTACATGGACCTGCCGGAACAGACGGTCGACGAGCTGATCGCGTATTTCCTCGCTCTCAAGGGTGTGACGGGTCCGGCGACCGATTTCCGGCGCCGGTTCGACGTGATGGCGCTGCAGCGCAACCTCAAGGCGCTGGGCACTTTCGGTTATCAGACAACGGCGCGCCGCAATCCCGTCTATATCCAGTACATTCCCCGCACGCTGCGTTACGTCCGCAGCAACCTCCAGAACCAGCCTCGTTTCGACCGCCTGCGCGATCTACTGGCGATGCACGTCGAGGAATTCCGCTAGCCGGCCGCGCGCGCAGCTCGAGCACAAATCCGGCTTCCCAGCGTTCCAGGCCCAGTCGGCCGGTGTACAATGGGAAGTTTCCGTTCAGTGGCTAACGCCGGCCTTATGCGATTTGGTATTTCGACGCACCTCTATCATGACCAGCGGCTGCGTCGGGAACACCTGGTCGAGATCGCGGCGTATGGGTTCGAGGCGGTTGAGGTCTTCGCCACGCGGACGCACTTCGATTACCACGACGACGGCGCCATCACGGCCCTCGCGGGGTGGCTCGACGAAACCGGCCTGGCCCTCCACGGGATTCACGCGCCGGTGGTCGAGAGCCTGGCCCGGCCGGATAAATGGGGCGTCGCGATTTCCAATGCGGTGAGCAACACCGCCAGGCGCCAGGCGGCGGTCCGTGAGACGGATGTCGCGCTGAACATCGCGCGGCGCATTCCGGCTGAGGTTTTGGTGGTGCACCTGGGAACGCCGCAGGACAAGGGTGGCGAGAACCATCGGACGGCTGCGGTCCGCAGCGTCGAGGAGATCTGCCGGCTGGCCGAACCCGTTGGCATCCGCGTGGCGCTGGAGGTGATACCGAACCCGCTGTCGGACCCCTCGGCGCTCGTCGATCTCCTCGAGCAGGATCTGGACGTCCCGCGCACCGGCATCTGCCTCGATTTCGGGCACGCGTTTCTGGGGGGGGACGTCGCCGATACGATAGAGACCGTTGCCGAGCACCTGATCACGACGCACGTGCACGACAACGACGGCAGGCACGACCAGCACCTCGTTCCGTTCGACGGCCGCATCAACTGGGACATCGCTGTGATGACGATGCAGAAGGTCGGCTACGACGGGACGTACCTGATGGAGCTCGGGAACACCGGCTCCACCGGCGCCGTGCTGGCGCGGGCGCGGAGCGCCCGCGCGCGCTTCGAAAAACTGATGGCGTACTGACGCGGTTGATATGACACAGATCGCTTACATCGAAGACATCGCCACGCGCGTGGGGCAGCCGGTCCGCCTGCGCGGCTGGCTGCACAACCGTCGTTCGAGCGGCAAGATCCATTTCCTGACGCTGCGCGACGGTTCGGGCTTCATCCAGTGCGTGATGTCGAAGCAGGCTGTCGGCGACGAGATGTTCAAGACCGCCGATCATCTCGCGCAGGAGAGCGCCATCATCGTCGACGGCACGGCTCGCGCGGACGCCCGGGCGCCCGGCGGCTTCGAGCTCGACGTCGCCTCGCTGGCAGTGGTGTCGGAAGCGAAGGACTATCCGATCACGCCCAAGGAACACGGCGTCGACTACCTGATGGATCGGCGTCATCTGTGGATTCGCTCGCAGCGGCAGCAGGCAATCCTTCGCATCCGGCACGAGGTCATCAACGGCGTTCGCGACTTTTTCAACAGCCGCGGCTTCATCCTCGCCGACACGCCGATCTTCACGCCGGCCGCGTGCGAGGGCACGACGACGCTGTTCCCCGTCCAGTATTTCGAGGACACCACCGCTTACCTGACCCAGAGCGGACAGCTGTACAACGAAGCGAACGCGATGGCGCTCGGCCGGGTGTATGCGTTCGGTCCGACGTTCCGCGCCGAGAAGTCGAAGACGCGCCGGCACCTCACCGAATTCTGGATGGTGGAGCCGGAAATGGCGTACGCGACGCTGGACGACGTCATCGCCCTGGCCGAGGAGATGGTGGCGTTCGTGGTGGCGCGTGTGCTCGACAAGCGCAAGCCCGAGTTGAAGGTGCTCGAACGCGACACCGCGAAACTGGAAAGGGTGCAGGCCCCGTTCCCGCGCATCTCGTACGACGAGGCGGTCGCGATCCTTCACAAGAAGGGGATCGCGTTCGAGTGGGGCGGCGACTTCGGCGCGCCCGACGAGACGGCACTCTCGGAAGAGTTCGACCGGCCGGTGTGCGTGCATCGCTACCCGTCGAAGGTCAAGGCGTTCTACATGAAGCCGGATCCGCAGCGCCCGGATGTGGCGCTTGGCGTTGACGTGCTCGCGCCCGAAGGCTACGGCGAGATCATCGGCGGCGGCGAGCGCATCGCCGACCTCGATCTGCTGGTCGCGCGAATCAAGGAACATGGCCTGCCGCAGGAAGCCTTCGAGTGGTACCTGGATCTGCGGCGGTTCGGCAGCGTCCCGCACGGCGGCTTCGGCATGGGCATCGAGCGCGTCGTCAGCTGGATTTGCGGGTTGGAGCATCTGCGCGAGGCCATTCCGTATCCGCGCATGCTGTATCGGATGTATCCGTAGTACGGCGTCTGACGACTCATCACAGAGTTCACGAAGGGCACAATGATCGCCACGAACGTTTCGCTGCTGATGTCTTGTGATCTGGTTCCGGTGCCGGATGTCGTCTTCGTGGAGGTAATGTCCTGAAGATCGGTCTGGTTTCACTCGGCTGTCCCAAGAACCTCGTCGATGGCGAGGTAATGCTGGGGCTCGCCCGGCAGGCGGGGCACGAGATCACCGCCGATGCCGGCGATGCCGACGTGATCGTCGTCAACACCTGCGCCTTCATCGACAACGCCAAGCAGGAATCGATCGACGCCATCCTCGAGATGGCCGCGCACAAGCGCGGCGGCCGCACCTCCCGCCTCGTCGTCACCGGCTGCCTGGCCGAGCGCTATCGCGACGAGCTGAAGAAAGAGATTCCCGAAATCGACGCCGTGCTCGGGACCGGCGAGGTCGAGGGAATCGTTGGCGCGATTCAGGGGCGGCAGGCGGGAGGCCCCACCGCGGGGGCGGCGGTGCCGATCACCTTCCACCGCAAGCGCAAGGCGAGCCACGCCAGCCTGCCGACGTACCTGTACGACGCGGACAGTCCTCGCGTCCTCACCACGCCGAAACATTTCGCCTACGTCAAGATTGCCGAGGGGTGCGATTACACCTGCGCCTTCTGCATCATCCCGACGCTGCGCGGGAAGTATCGCAGCCGCGGGCCTGAATCGATCGTCGCCGAAGCGCGCGCGCTGGCGTCGCGCGGGGTCAAGGAGCTGCTGCTGATCTCGCAGGACACGACCTTCTACGGGATCGATCGCCAGGAACGCGGCGCCCTGGCGAAGCTCCTGCGCGAGTTGAATGCGGTCGACGGCCTCGAGTGGATCCGGATGCTCTATCTGTATCCGACCACCATCACGGACGACGTCCTTGCGGCGATGGCGGAATGCGAGAAGGTGTGCAAGTACGTGGACCTGCCGCTGCAGCACGCGTCGGCTGACGTGCTGAAGCGCATGCGCCGGCCGGGGAATCGCCAGACCTACGACAAGCTGCTCCGCCGGATTCGCGACCGCGTTCCCGGCGTCACGTTGCGTACCACCTTCATCGTCGGGTTCCCGGGTGAGACCGCGACGGAGTTCGCGGAGCTGGAAGCATTCGTCGAGGAGACGCGCTTCGATCACATCGGCGTCTTCACCTACTCGCACGAAGAAGGCACCCGCGCGTACGCGGTCAGGGACGATGTGACCGGGGTGACGAAGCGCAGGCGGCGCGAGGCCGTGATGACGCGCCAGCGCGCCATCGTCGAGGCGCGGCAACAGGCGCGCATCGGCACGGAGGTGACCGTACTGATCGACGGTCCATCGGCTGAGCACGAACTCGTGCTGCAGGGGCGCCTCGAGGGGCAGGCCCCGGATATCGATCCTGTGGTCTACCTGACCGATTGCGATCCCGCGGTGTACGGAAGCGGCGATCTCATCCGTGCACGGATCGTCGGCGCCGAGGGCTACGACCTGATTGCATCGCCGGCCGGGCCTGATCGGTAGGCTGCCGGGCCCGCCGCAATCTCGCAACCCGGCCCTTTTCCGGTAGTGTCGATTGAGTGCGAAAGGCTAAGCCTTCGCCGTGGTCACCGCGCTGTAATGGTCGGCTCCCTATCGACTCAGCCACCAGACAAGCGCGCAGAATACGGCAGCCGCCACAACGGCCCAAGCTCCAGCCGGCGGGATTGGCGATAGCACTCCGGTGCGTTTCCACTCGCGATAGCGCTGTCCGTACATCCTGAAGGATCTCTCAAGCGGCAGTGACACGCATTCAATCCTTGTGTATGCTTAGCGGTAAGTATGCCACGGACATCGAAGGGCCACAAGCGCCCAGCCGACGTGGTCAGCAACGCCGTCCACGTCATGAAGATCGCCACCGGGGAGATCGAGGACGCCGGCACCACTGACGACGGGAGGAGCAAGGCGGCCGTAGAGTTGGGACGCAAGGGCGGTTTGGCAAGAGCCAACGCCGTCGGTAAAGCTAGACGTACTGCCATCGCGAAGAACGCAGCCCAAGTGCGGTGGAACAAGAAGCCTGGCCCCTGAACAAACCCGTTTGAATCGGTAGTTGGGGGAGCTCGATGCGCTGTGAGCCGCCGTACTGGACGATAGTCGCCAGAATCGCATCGCCGATCTTGTTCGCCTCGTGCGCTGTACGCCTACCCCATTTCCCGCCCGCTATACTCGCGGCACGACGCTGATATATACTGTTCGATGCTGGTCGCGGGGGGTTTTCTGACAGTGGGCGGTGTGCCCACTTTTTGTGTTTCAGGGGCAAGGAATTGCCGCGAGCCGAAGAAATTACGCGGCTGCGGGACGCCGCCGAACGGGTCGCGCGGAGCCATGGACTCGACATCTTCGACGTCCAGCTCCGCCGTGAGCCGATCGGGATGGTCCTGCGGGTTGTGATCGACAAACCGGATCCCGGCCGCGTCGAAACGCCGGACGAGAGTGTCGGAATCGCGGACTGCCAGCGCGTCAGCCACGACTTGAGCGCGCTGCTCGATGTCGAGGACGAATTCGGGCAGCACGATCTCGGCGAGACCTACACGCTGGAAGTCTCGTCGCCGGGGCTCGATCGCGCGCTGCGTCACGAACGCGACTACTGCCGGTTCGCCGGGCGGCTGGCGAAGATCGTGACGACGGCGCCGATCGGACGGCAAAGCGCGTTCGCCGGTCGGATTACGGGAGTCGACGGCGGCGACGTGCTGCTCGAAGAAGGACGAAAGACGCACCGGGTGCCGCTCGCGTGGATCAAGCGGGCCAATCTGGATGTCGAGTTTTAGGGCAAGCGAGAAAAGATATGCAGAATCCGCTGTTGCAGCAGATTGACGCCATCGCCAAGGAAAAGGGCGTCGAGCCGGAAGTCATCATTGGCGCGGTGCAGGACGCGATCGAGGCGGCCGCGCGCAAGCGCTACAAAAACGAGACGCTGCGCGCGAAATTCAACACGGAGACCGGACAGATCGAGCTGTGCGCCGTGAAGCGGATCGTCGAGGAAGTGACCGACCCGCCCAACCAGATTTCCCTCGCGGAAGCGCAGCAGCTCTACGGCGAGGAAGCGGAAGTCGACATGGAGATCGAGTTCCCCCGGCCGACGGAAGACCTCGGCCGCATTGCGGCGCAGACGGCGAAGCAGGTGATCTTCCAGAAGGTCCGCGAGGCGGAACGCGACAACGTCTACGCCGAGTACAGCAACCGGGTCGGCGAGGTCGTGAGCGGGGTCGTCAAGCGCTTCGAGAACGGCGACATCATCCTGGAAGTGGGGCGCATCGAGGCCGTCCTGCCCAGGAAGGAACAGTCCAGGGCCGAGAGCTACGCCCC
>JANPCT010000245.1:0-10407 GCA_031431095.1 Acidobacteriota bacterium
CGAGGCCATCTCCCTGATACGCCGTCCAGTTGGCGAACAACCGCGCCGCGAGCCAGCGCTTCAGCGCCCGTTCGTCCGCCCCCGGCGCGTCGTCCGCTGGCGGCGTGGACGCGCTGAACGCGTTCTCGATCGCATGCTGCAGCGGGCTCCCACCCCCCGGAGACCATTTGACGATGGTGGCGGTGACGGCGGCCAGCGCGTCGAGGCTGGTTGACGCGGCAAGGCCATCCCGCGTCAGCAGTTCGACGCCCAATCGTTCCCACGAGGCATAGTCGTCAAGGTCCATCAGGACCTGCGGGCGGAGCAGCGGCGGCCACTCCTCGCGCGCATCGAGACCCTCGAGCGCGCCGACGTCCGCGAAGGTGGGCGGACCTTCGACAATCGTGACGGTCAGCGGGCTGGATTCGTCGAACAGCAAGGCGGCGGCAGTGGGGCAGTAGTGGGACAACGAAATCGCGGTCCCTCGAGCGTCCTGCCGCACAACCCGCGGGAACATGCGGCACGACACCGGCAGCGCCGCGTGGCCGCCGGCCCGCTGAATGACGCAGTCGTGGGTGTCGCGGCTGAAGAAGGTGCACGTCCCGTCGGCGTCACGCGCTGCGATCGTCCGGCCCGAACGTCCGGCCGAGAGCGACCCGCCGGTAAGATGCAGCGCGCGAACGCTTTCCACTTCATCGTCGTCGAAGGGGATGGCCCAGCCCGCCTGGCAGCACGCGCCGGACTGGCGGCAGCGATACGCCGCATGAAAGCTCAGACAGGTGATCACGACAACTCGCGATGATCGTAATGCCGATTACAGGAATGTAGCGTCCGCACGGGTCGCGTACGCGTTCACCTGAACAAAACCGCGAGTGTGTGCCCGGCGCGGGAATTGCCTTTCAGGGGAATTCGTCATGTCGGAACGCGACACTTTCGGACCGCGCCTGCGACGCGAACGTGAGCGTCGCGGCATCTCGCTCGAAACCATCGTCACCCGCACCAATGTCAGTCTCGAGCTGTGGCATGGGTTCGAGTCGAACGATTTGTCGCGCTGGCCGACGCGCATCTATGCCCGCGCCTTCGTCCGCGACTACGCCAGGGCGGTCGGACTCGATCCCGATGAAGTCGTGGACGACTTCTGCCGCTTGTTCCCGGCCGGCGATCGCCGCGCCGTGCCGGTCATCCGCGCCCAGGCCGAGCTCATTGGTCACGAAACCACAGTCAAGGACGACTCGCGGCTGATTCCGGACGGGATCGATCGGCGCGCCAACCCTGATGCGCCGCCGCCGGTTCAAGCGCCGCGCCGTCGCCTGGTGCCCAGGATTCTCGGCGCCATATTCGACACGCATTCCTAATCTCCTCGCCGCCGCTCGCGGTCGAGAGCTGCGGGTCCGTTCCCGTCCCGGCGGTGTCGAACCTAGCGAGTATCATCCGCAGGGACACCCATGACACGCCGACGGCTCCTCGCCTGCCTTTCTGCCGCATCCTTCATTGTTTCCCCCGCTGTTGCCTCGGGGCAGACGACGCAGCGCGCGCCGCTACGTATCGTCAGCGCCGGCCCGACGGGTGAAATCCGATCGGCCGAGGAGGCGAACGAGATCCGCGTTGTTTTCTCGGAGCCGATGGTCGCGGTCGGGCGAGTACCGCCTCGGCTCAAGCCGGCGTTCTTTCACATCGCCCCCGACGTCGCCGGCACCTACCGCTGGTCAGGGACGACGATCCTGATCCTCACGCCGGCGAAGCGCCTGCCCGCCGCGACAAAGTACGAGGTGACGATCGACGCGGGCACGACCGCGGTCAGCGGCCGCAGATTGGCGGCGCCGTACGCCTTCAGCTTCCAGACCGCAACCGCCGCACTGGTACAGACCAATTGGTACCGGCCCGGCGGACGATTCGACGCTGCGCCGATCGTCGTCCTGCGATTCTCTCAGTCCGTCAAGCAGGACGAGGTCGCGGCGCACGTGCGTGCGACGTTCGAACGGCACGAGTTCGTCCCGCCGGTGATCAGCGCCGCGGCGCAGACGCGGCTTCGATCCATTGACCCCGTCGCATACCAGGCATTCACGGAAAAAGTTCAGCGGGCGAGGGCTGCGGCGCAGGCAACGTCCCCGGTCCTGCTGACGCCGGCGGTGGACTGGGACAAGAAGCGGTTCAAACCCTCACCCGACATGGTGGTGTTCCAGGCGGCCACGCCGGTCCCGCCCGAAAGCTGGGTGAGGATCGAAACCGACGGCCGTATTCCCTCCGTTGCCGGCCTCGCCGTCTCGGGCCGCTCGCAGAACTACACCATCAAAGTCGCCCCTTCATTCCTGGTGCGGCGCTTCGATTGCGAGAGCGTCTGCGACCCGGACGATAACAATCCGATCGAACTTCGGAACGCGGTGAAGGCGGCGGCCTTCGCGGCGGCGCTGCAGGTCACCGACGTCACCGACCCGCGGCGCGAGCGCGCGCTGGTGAAAGCGAAACCGCGGCCGCGAGAATCGTGGGAACAGGACCAGTCAGACAGTCTTTCTATCGAGGACGCCGGCTTTCCGGCGCAGCCCCCGGCGTCGACCTACCTCGCGGTGCTCCCGGCCGACTTGAAAGCAGTGGACGGCCAGACCCTTGGCTATACCTGGGCGGGGCTCGTCGAAACGTGGCATCAGCGCGCGTTCACGAGTTTTGGTGACGGCCATGGCGTGTGGGAGAAGGGCAGTGGGACGCTGCTGCCCTTCCACGCCCGCAACTTTCCGCAGGTGACGCAATGGGTCGCCCCGGTGGCGCCGCAGCAGTTGATGGCGACGGTGCTGCGGCTGCAGGGGTCTGCTTTCTCGCTCTCGCCTTCGATCCCTCCGACCCCGCGCCGTCTGAACGTCACCCCGGACCGGATCCAGTCGCACGGACTCGATCTCTCGGGCGTGCTCAAGCCTTCCGGCACCGGGCTCGTATGGACCGCTGTCGAGGAGGGCACGCCGATCGCGAATTCGCGGGCGGCGCGGACCCGCGACGACAAGCCGCTGATTCGCTCCAGTCTGGTGCAGGTCACCAACCTCGGCATCTCGGTCAAGGACAGTCCGCAGAACACGCTGCTGTTTGTCACGCGCCTCGACAATGCCGCACCGGTCGCCGGCGCCAATGTCTCCATCGTCAAGCCGGACGGCAGCGCGATGTGGACCGGGACGACCGGCCCGGACGGTGTCGCGCTCGCGCCGCAGACGCGTTTGCGCGACCCGCGCAACTGGTCCGAGTTCGCCTTCATCGTCACCGCCGAAAAGGATGGCGACCTGGCCTACGTGGGCAGCGACTGGAACGACGGCGTGCTGCCGTGGGAGTACGGGCTCAACCTGGACCTGGAGGAAGCGGAGCCGCTCCTGCGCGGCACCGTGTTCACCGACCGCGGCGTCTACAAGCTCGGGGAGGAAGTCCACTTCAAGGCCATCCTGCGCAGTAACACGCCGGGTGGCGTCCGGCTCCTTCCCGATGGGACCGCCGTCTTCGTATCGGTCCGCGACAGCCGCAACCGCGTCGTGGACGAGCGCACCGTGAAGCTGAACGCGTGGAGCACCGCCGACTGGACGTTGACCGTTGCCCCTGAAGGCGCGCTCGGGACGTATGTCGTGAACGCGATCCTCGAAGCCGATCGACGGCCGGCGCCGGTCCGGACCGCCGGTACCGAGGACGGCGAGGACCGCGACGACCGCGACGACAAGAAGACCGTCAGCGGGACGTTCCTCGTTGCCTCGTACCGCCGTCCGGACTTCCGCGTGGACGTGACGCTCGCGGGCGGGTCGCGGCTGGCTGGCGATCGCCTGAATGGAGTGGTGTCCGCCCGTTACCTGTTCGGTGCACCGATGGGCAAGCGCCCGGCCCATTGGACGTTTACGCGCGCGCCGGTGTACTTCGCGCCGGATACGATCACCGAGAAGTTTCCCGGTGAGAGGTGGACTTTCGTCGGCTGGTCGGATCGGGAAGGCGCGAGCGCCCGACGCGAAATGGGTGCGGCTGACGCTCCGCTCACTGCCGCGGGCGAGCTCCAGCTGTCACTCCTGACCGACGCCAAAGCCGGCGTGCCGTACACGTACACGCTTGAAGGAGACGTCGAGGATGTGTCGCGGCAGCACATCGCGAATCGTACCAGCGTGCTCGTGCATCCGGCGCCGTGGTACATCGGCATCCGGCAGGTGCCGCGCTTCGGTGAGCAGCGCGACGGGCTGAAGACGGAGCTCATCGCGGTCGGCCTCGACGGCACGACGGTTCCCGGCGTGGCCATGGACCTCAGGCTGACGCAGATACAGTGGACCAGCGTACGCCGCGCCGAAGGGAATGGTTTCTACGGATGGGAAACGCAGCGCCAGGAGGTGCCCGCAGGAGAGTGGCACCTCACGAGCGCGTCCGATCCCGTCCCGCTTGCCGCCGATCTGCCGGGCGGCGGTTACTTCATCCTCGAAGCAAGGGCTGATGCCGGACAGGGACGCTTCACCGTCACGCGCCAGTCTTTCTACGCGCTCGGCCGCGGCTACACGGCCTGGGAGCGCTACGATCACAATCGAATCGACCTCGTCGCCGAACGGACCACCTACAAGCCTGGCGATACCGCCCGCATCATGATCCAGTCGCCCTGGGAACGGGCGACCGCGCTCGTCACCACGGAGCGCGAAGGCATCCGCACACACCGGCAGTTCGCACTGACCTCCACGCAGCAGTCCATCGACGTCCCGATCGCCGACGACGCCATCCCGAACATCTACGTTTCGGTGCTCCTCGTCAAAGGCCGCACCAAACCTCTCACCGAGCCCGACAAGGAGGACGACCCGAGCGATCCCGGCAAGCCCGCGTTCCGGTTAGGCTACATTCAGCTCGCCGTCGAGGACACGTCCAGGCGGCTGAAGGTCGCCGTCGCAGCGAACAAGGAAGAATATCGCCCCGCCAACACCGCAACGGTGACGGTCGACGTCACGGACCGCCAGGGTCGAGGCGCCGCCAGTGAAGTCACCTTGTGGGCGGTGGACTACGGGGTGCTGTCGTTGACGGCGTTCCGGACACCCGACGTGCTCGCATCCGTCTATGTGAAGAAGGCGCTCCAGGTGCTGACCCAGGACACGCGCCAGAAGATCATCTCCCGGCGCGTCGTCACGCCGAAGGGAGACACCGATGGCGGAGGTGGCGGCGTCGACTCCGCGGTCAACTCCGTGCGGCAGGACTTTCGCGTCCTGGCGTTCTGGATCGGATCGGTGACCACCGACACCCGCGGCCACGCGACCGTGGACGTCAAGCTGCCCGAGTCGCTGACGACGTACCGGATCATGGCGGTGGCGGGCGACCGCAGCTCTCGATTCGGATCCGCCGACAGCGAGATACGGATCAACAAGCCCGTTACGCTCAAGGCGACGTTTCCGCGGTTCCTGGCGGTCGGCGATAAGGCGTCGTTCGGCGCCGTGGTGACGAGCCAGCTGAAAAGCGCAGGTCCCGCGACGGTCACGATCGAGAGTCTCGATCCCGCGATCATGCAGTTCTCGACGAGCGAGCCCCAGACGGTGGACGTGCCGGCGGGCGGATCCGTCGAGGTCCGTTTTGACGCCGCGGGGCGATCGGTGGGCCGCGCGCGAGTCCGGATGACCGTGAAGCTTGCCAGCGAGACTGACGCCTTCCAGGATGTCATCCCAGTCGAGATCCTCGTCTCTCCCGAAACGGTATCCGCCATCGGCCAAGCCGACGATGCCAACCCTATGGCGTCGCAACGGCTGGCGATTCCCGCTGGCGCGGTCGCGACATTCGGCGGGCTCCGCGTGGATCTCGCCTCGACGGCGCTGGTTGGCCTCGGCGAAGGAGCGCGCTATCTCGTCGAGTACCCGTACGGCTGCGCCGAACAGCGCGGATCCAGGACCCTCGCGCTTCTGCTGTCGGCCGATCTTGGAGAGGCCTTCAAGTTGCCGGGGATCGAGCCGGCTCGTGCCCGGACGACCGCGCAGGCGGCGCTCAAGGAGCTCGAGCGCTTCCAATGCGACGCAAGCGGCGGCTTTGCGTATTGGCCGGGCGAGTGCCAGAGCACCTCACCGTATCTGACCGCCTATCTGCTGCACGTCTTCAAGGTCTCGTCCGACATGAAGTACACCGTGGACGGGGGCATGCGGTCGCGCGCCTACGCCTACCTTGAAGCGCAGCTGGCGCAGAAACCGCCGGCGAACGAGAGCTGGTGGCCGTCCTATTCGGCGTGGCAGGCGTTCGCCGTCAAGGTGCTCGTCGAGGGTGGACGCAACCAGGACTCGAACCTGACGCGCCTCTACAGCTACCGGGACCGGATGCCCGTGTTCGCGCTGGCGTACCTGAATGACGCGCTCGTCGCGAAGGGCGAAGCGACCGGTGTGCGCTCGACGGAATTGAAGCGCCGTATCGCCAACGCCATACTGCCGGAAGCGGCAACGGCGCATGTCGAAGAGCTGAGCGATCCATACCTGTTGTGGTTCTGGAATTCGAATGTACGCTCCACCGCGATCGCGTTGAACTCGCTGGTGAAAGCCGACGCCGCCGGCCAGCACTACCGCGGACTGGTTGCGTGGCTGCTTCAGGCCCGGAGGGACGGGCGTTGGGGCAACACGCAGGAGAACGCGATCGCGCTCGAGGCGCTGGTGGCCTACTACCGGAAGTTCGAATCCGCGGTGCCGAATTTCACGGCCGTTGCCGCTGTCGGGGATGCTCAGGTCGCGACGGCGCGCTTCGCAGGCCGGTCGACAGAAGCCAAAGGCGCGGACCTGCCGATGTCGTCGCTACTGGCGTCTTCCCCTGCGGGCGCGAGCCGGCCGTTGACCTTCACCCGCACGGGTGCGGGCACGCTCTTCTATTCCGCGCGGCTCCGCTATGCGGTGGACGAGCTCTTCACGCAGGGTCTCGATCAGGGGATCCGCATCGCGCGCGCCTACACGCCGTACAGCGAGCTTGGCAGCCGGCCGGCAGCGACGTCATACAAGGCGGGCGATCTCGTCCGCGTCACGCTGACGCTGACATTGACGAAGGAGCGACGGTTCGTCGCCGTGACGGATCCTCTGCCCGCGGGACTGGAGCCGGTCGAATCGTGGTTCGCCACGTCGGCCGCGAAGCTGGCGGGGGACCAGGAGCGTGCCGACGAAGGTGGAGATTGGACGGCATGGTGGCAGCGCGGCGGTTTCGATCACGTAGAGCGCCATGACGACCGGGTGCAACTGTTCGCGACGCGCCTGGGGGAAGGACGCCATACGTTCACGTACGTCGCGCGCGCCACCACCGCGGGAACATTCCGCACGGCGCCCGCCCATGCCGAAGAGATGTACGCACCTGAAGTGTTCGGCCGTACTGCGACAACGGTCGTCGAGATTCGCCAACAGTAGGGCGCGCAGCAGAACAGGCGCGAGTGTCGTGAACATGCCAGGAGTGCCGCGGTGCTGAACGTGCTCGTCGGACGGGTGCGAGCCGGGATAGTCACACATCGACGCGCCGTGATGCTCGCCGTGGCAGGGCTGGCGGCGGCGGCCGTCTGGATCAGGTGTGCGCCGATTCGCGCTGACCTGCTCGAGGGAATCGACACGCCGTCGACGATCGTCGTGGATCGACATGGCCGCGTGCTGTACGAAGCGTTGTCGCCGGACGGGTCGAGAATCCGGCCGCTCGACGCTGCGAGCCTGCCGCCAATCCTGGAGGCGGCAACCCTCGCCGCGGAGGACCGCCGCTTCCATGTGCATCCGGGCGTCGATCCCGTCGCGCTCCTCCGTGCCGCCGGTCACAATCTCTCCGAAGGGCAGGTCGTGGAAGGGGGCTCGACGGTCACCCAGCAAGTCGCCAAGCTCCTCATCCAGCGGCGCGAGGGGGTGCGCTACCGCGGCGTCAGGGCGAAGCTCCGGGAAATGGTGCTGGCGCTTCGCCTCGAGCACCGCTTCAGCAAGAGGGAGATCCTGGCGATTTACCTGAACCGCGCCGCGTACGGGAATCAGACCGCGGGCGCGGGTCGCGCCAGCCGGCTGTATTTCGGCGTGGATGCGTCGATGTTGACGCCCGCGCAGGCCGCCTTTCTGGCGGCACTGCCGCAGCGGCCGAGCGCTTTCAATCCCTTGAAAAACATCGCATCAGCGCGCCAGCGGCAGCAGACGGTGCTCAAGCGGATGGGCGCCGCGGGCGTGCTGAGCGGGGAGCGGCTGCGAGAAGCACGCGCCGAACAGCTGGCGCTCTCACCTCGCGGCGGTGCCTTCAGCGCACCGCACTTCGTCGAGATGGTGCGCGCGGCCGCGGGCGATCGCCCGCCGGGCCGCATCGAGACCACGCTCGATCTCGAGTTGCAGCGCGAAGTGGAAGGCATCATCGAGCACGAGCGGTCCGCCCTGCAATCGCATGGCGCCGGCAACGTCGCCGTCGTCGTCCTCGACAACGCGCGAGGCGAGTGGCTGGCATGGGAGGGCTCGGGTGACTACGGTGACCTGGCACACGGCGGCGCATTCAACGGACCAACCGTCCCGCGCCAGCCCGGGTCGACGCTGAAGCCGTTCACTTATGCGCTGGCGTTCGAGGAAGGCCGCAGTCCGGCAACTGTGCTGCCCGACGTGCCGTCGCATTTCCCGACCGCGGAGCCGGGCGTCCTCTACAGCCCGAGAAACTATGACGGTCAATACCGGGGACCGCTGCTGGCGCGCCGCGCCCTCGCGGGTTCCGAGAACGTTCCCGCTGTCGCGCTCGCCGCCGACCTCGGGGTCGCCACGCTGCTGCGACTGTTCGCCCGCGCCGGCTTCTCGACATTCGATCGTGCCCCCGCCTACTACGGCCTGGGCCTGACGCTTGGTAACGCGGAGGTCCGCCTGGATCAACTGGTCGCGGCGTACTCGATGTTCGCGAGGGGTGGCGTCTGGCGCAGACCGGTATTTTTCCTGCCGCAGCAGGGCGAACACGCGGCGGAAGGGGACGAACAGCAACGGCAGGTGGTCAGCCCGCGAACCGCCTTCTGGATCACCGACGTCCTCAGCGACCCCGAGGCGCGGGCGTTCACGTTCGGCCGCGGCAACAACCTCGAGTTCCCGTTTCGCGTGGCAGCCAAGACCGGCACGTCCCAGGCGTATCACGACAACTGGACGGTCGGCTACACGCGCGACGTGACCGTCGGCGTGTGGGTCGGCAACTTCGATCGAACGCCGCTGCATCTGTCTTCCGGAGTGACGGGCGCGGGACCTATCTTTCACGCGGTGATGATGGCCGCAAATCGCGGCCGCGAGTCCGCCGGGGCGCACGAGATTCTGCCGCCCCCGTTTGGCGTCGAGCAGGCGTCCATCTGCGCGCTGTCAGGAATGCGCGCGAATGCGTGGTGCCCGTCGCGCGCCACCGAATGGGTTCCTGCAGGGGAGGAGTCGCTGCCATGCGCATGGCATCATCGGAGCGAGGAAGGCCTCCTCACCATCTATCCTGCCGAATACCGGGCGTGGGCGGGGGACGGTCGCGTCGAGCCGCGCCCTCTGCGCGCGAACCCCGCGAACGCCGCTGAAAGCCCGGTGCGTAGAGCCGGACAATCAATCGAGGGCATCCGGATCGCGAACCCTCCATCGGGTGCCATCTACAGCGTCGATCCCACGCTTCGCCAGGAGTTCCAGGCGCTTCCGCTGCGCGCCGTCACCGCCCGCCCCACCACCATCACCTGGCTGGTCGACGGCGACGCGGTCGGCACCGTATCGTCCGAGCGCACGCTATCGTGGCCGCTCGCGATCGGCGCTCACCATATCGAAGCGAGGGACACCGAGGGACGGCGCGCCCGGACATCGGTGATGGTCAAATAGGAAGACGATGATTCTCATCGAGACGCTCGACTCGCCGATTGGGCCGCTGACCGCGGCGGAACGGGCCGGACGCATCTGCCTGCTGCATTTCGGCACGGCCGACGCGGCGATGGACGCACGGTTCGAGCGGTGGTATCCGGGGGAGCCTCGGGCGCGGCAGTCGCTGCCTGCCGTCCACAGATTGTTCGAGCGCTACTTCGGCGGCGACGTTTCGGCTCTCGACACCGTCCCGGTGGAGCTCAACGGCACCCCGTTTCAGAAGACCGTCTGGCGCTCGTTGAGAACGATCAGGTCAGGCAGCACCATCTCGTATGCGGAACTAGCCAGGCGAATAGGACAGCCTGCCGCGGTCCGGGCGGTCGGCACCGCCAATGGCGCGAATCCCGTAGCGGTGATCGTGCCGTGCCACCGAGTCATCGGCTCCAATGGCCGGCTTACCGGATATGGCGGCGGCCTCGATCGGAAGCAGTGGCTGCTCGAGCACGAAGGCGTCGTCAGCCCTACCCTTTTCTGACGGAGATATACATGAGGTCGTGTGGCTTGCAGTATTCTCGGTCCAGCAGGGGGATTTGAGCATGGGAATACTCGCGTGGATAGTTTTTGGGTTAGTGATCGGCATTATTGCGAAGCTGGTGACTCCGGGACGTGACCCCGGCGGTTTCATCAT
>JANPCT010000246.1:0-1617 GCA_031431095.1 Acidobacteriota bacterium
CCGCGAGCGAGCGTGTCGGGGAGTCCGAGGAGCGAAGCCCGAGGAGATAAATCGCGAACGAGCGAAGCGAGGTGAGCCACGAGAGCGGCGCGGGGCCAGGGGGCCCCCGCGAGCGAGCGTGTCGGGGAGTCCGAGGAGCGAAGCCCGAGGAGATAAATCGCGAACGAGCGAAGCGAGGTGAGCCACGAGAGCGGCGCGGGGCCAGGGGGCCCCCGCGAGCGAGCGTGTAGGGGAGCCCGAGGGGCGAAGCCCCTCGGATAAGTAAGAGTATGCGCCCGACCGCGATCCGGAGCTCCTGCGGCACAGCACAGGGTCTACTTAGCGCTGCTGCCTTCCGGCCCTGACGCGGTTCGTAGGCTGGGCTTGCACAGGTTCCGGACCGCGATCCGGCGCATCTCTATCGACCCAGTGTACTTGCGGCCTCAGGTGCGATCAAGCGCCGAGTGCGAAGGGCGGACCCGGCGGCGAAGTAACGGCGCGCCAGCGTCCGGTTGACGACGACTCGCTGGGGGCGAAATCGCCGCTGTTCACCAAGGAGAATCCGCGGGATCTCGAAACGACGTTGTCAACCGCCAGCACGAATGGCCTCATGCTAATCTGGCCGCCATGAAGACACTGATTGCGGTCACGCTGCTTGCCTTCGTCGCCTCCGCCGCAGCTCGGTCCGCACAGGCGCCAGCCACCAGCACCCGAGATCGCCTTGTCGTGTCTCCCGCCTGGCTGGCGCAGCACGCAACCGATGGCAACCTCGTGCTGCTCCACGTCGGCACCCGCGCCACCTATGACGCCGGCCACATCGGTGAGGCTCGCTTCGTCGACTTCCGGGCGCTCGCCAACGGCGACGGCGCGGCCGACGCCCTCACGCTCGAGATGCCGGCCCCTGATGCGCTTCGTCAGCGGCTCGCCGCCCTCGGCATCTCCGACGACTCACGCGTCGTCGTCTACCAGTCGGATGATCAGTGGACGCCGTCGACGCGGGTGATGCTCACCCTCGATTACGCCGGCCTCTCGAATGTCTCATGGCTGGACGGCGGTCAAAAGGCATGGACGACTGCCGGCTTCCCCTTGTCGACAGCGGTGCCGGCGGCCACACCCGGCAGGCTCTCCCCTCTCGAGATCCGCCCCATCGTCGTCGACGCCGAGTTCGTGAAGGCGCATCTCAACACGCCGGCTTTCGCCGTCGTCGACGCGCGGGCGCCGGCCTTCTACGATGGGTCCCGGACCGGAGGACGGCCGCCGGCCGAGCACAAGACCGGCCACATCGCCGGCGCGCTCAACGCGCCGTTCGACGCGTTCACGTCCGCAGACGTGCGGTTGAAGACACCTGACGAGATCGCGGCGGTGTTCACCGCGGCGGGCGTCAAGCCAGGCGACACCGTCGTCGGCTACTGTCACATCGGTCAGCAGGCGAGCGCAATGCTGTTCGCCGCGCGCTCGCTCGGCTATCGCGTGCTGCTCTACGATGGATCGTTCGAAGACTGGTCGCGCCGCAATCTCCCCGTCGAAGGACCGAAGAAGCAGGAAGAGGCACGACCCTCCGCCGCACCCGCCGGACCAATCAGTTAGTATCGATGGGTGAACCATCGAAAGGCGGTGCTCGTCGTCGACGACGATGCA
>JANPCT010000247.1:0-2871 GCA_031431095.1 Acidobacteriota bacterium
GCGCCGTCGATGATCGCGCCGTCGACGATGCTGTCGGGGGGCAGCGGCTCGGTGCCGAAGGCGGTCACTTTGTAGCCTTTGCCGGCGGGCTTGAGTTCGACCGCCTTGACGGTGCTCGAACCAATATCCAGGCCGACGAGGGCTTTAGCTCTTCGAAACACGTGTTGTCCTGTTTTCGGAAATGCCGGCGATCGCCTGCAAGCGATCCATCGGCGGCACGTGCAGCGCAAGCGGGGTGCCACGCTCGGGCAGGCCCCAAATCTGGCAGTTTCGTGCAGAACTGTGTGGTTGGAGAGATCGGAAGCGGGCTGCCGCGCACGGAACCGTCACCGGAAGCACAGATCCGTAATCTTGACAACCTCGCTAATTGCCGGTATCCTTATGGTTTGCCGTTCTGTGAAAGATTCTGAGAGGGGTTCCATGCGTTCGTTTGTTCCGACTGCCGGCAGCGTGGAGCGGCAGTGGCACGTCATCGACGCTCAGGGCAAGGTCCTCGGGCGCGTCGCGACCGAGGCTGCGCGCCTGCTGCAGGGCAAGCACAAGGCGATCTATACGCCCTACATCGACACAGGCGATCACGTGGTGATCGTCAACGCCTCCACGGTCAAAGTGACCGGCCGCAAGGAAGAACAGAAGCTATACCGGTATCACTCCGGCTACGAAGGCGGCGTCCGCTCCGAGCGCCTCAAGGAAGTGCGCGCGAAGCAGCCGGCCCGTATCGTGGAGGAAGCCGTGCGCGGCATGCTGCCCAAAACCAAGATGGGCGAAGCGATGTGGCGCAAGTTGAAGGTGTACGCGGGTGACAAGCATCCGCACGCCGCCCAGAAGCCGGCGGTCAAGAAGATCAATACCAGGAGCGAGGTCGCATAAGTCGTGGCAGCAGCAATCGAGTATTACGGCACCGGACGGCGCAAGACATCGACGGCCCGCGTATTCCTCCGCCCGGGAACCGGGACCCTGACGATCAATCACAAGACCTTCGAAGAGGCCTTCCCCACCCAAGCGCATCGCACCCAGATTCGCCAGCCCATGGCGGTTACCGAGACCACCGATAAATTCGACGTGCTGGCCACCATCGCGGGCGGCGGCATCGCCGGCCAGGCCGGCGCGCTGCGCCTGGGCATCGCCCGCGCGCTGGTGAAGTACAACCTCGAGCTGCGCTCGCGGCTGAAGAAGGAAGGCTTTCTGACGCGCGACGCGCGCATCAAGGAGCGCAAGAAGTACGGGCAGAAGGGCGCACGCAAGCGCTTCCAGTTCAGCAAACGGTAATGGGAGGACATTTGAGCGGGATCGCGTTGAAGGATTTGCTCGAGGCCGGCGTGCACTTCGGACACCAGACGAAGCGCTGGAACCCGAAGATGAAGCAGTACATCTTCGGCCAGCGGAACGGGATCTACATCATCGATCTCGCCAAGACCGCCAGGCTGTTCCGCAGCGCGGAGGAGTTCGTCCACAACCTCGCCGCCGAAGGCAAGACGATCCTGTTCGTGGGCACCAAGCGGCAGGCGCAGGACGCCGTCGCCGAAGAAGCCCAGCGCGCCGGAATGTTCTTCGTCAATCAGCGCTGGCTCGGCGGGCTGCTGACCAACTTCACCACGATCCAGCGCAGCCTCGCGCGCCTGCGCGACCTCGAAGCGATGGAGACCGACGGCCGCTACGAGACCATCACCAAGAAGGAAATCGCCCAGGTCGAGAAGGAAAAGAAGAAGCTGCAGAAGAATCTCGAAGGGATTCGCCACATGTCGCGGCTGCCCGACGCGGTCTTCATCGTCGACACCCGCAAGGAAAAGATCGCGGTCGACGAGGCGCGCAAGCTCAAGATTCCCGTGATCGGCGTGGTCGATACCAACTGCGATCCCGACGAAGTTGACTTCGTCATCCCCGGCAACGACGACGCGCTGCGGGCGATTCGCCTCTTCGCCTCGAAAGTCGCCGACGCGGTCCTCGCCGGCCGCGGCATCCGCGAATCCGCACAGGCGGACGACGGGGGTCCGGACGGCGGCGACGCGAACAGCCGCCGCGCGCGGCAGCAGGCCCGCCCTGCCGCCGCTCCGCGCCCCGAACCAGCAGCCACCCCGGCGCCGGTCTAGACACAGGACTCAGGCTTTAGGTTTTAGGCTTTAGCGGCGCCGGCCTAACCAGGGCCGGCGTTTTTACGTACGGAGAAGGAACAGGTCATGGCGACAACGGCAATTACGGCGGACCAGGTGAAGAAGCTGCGCGACGCGACAGGCGCAGGCATGATGGAGTGCAAGGGCGCGCTCACCGAGGCGAACGGCGATCTCGAGGCGGCGACGACGCTGCTGCGCAAGCGCGGACTCGCGGCGGCGACGAAGAAGGCCGGCCGCTCGACGTCCGAGGGACTCGTCGGCCATTACATCCACATGGGCGGCAAGATCGGCGTGCTCGTCGAAGTGAACTGCGAATCGGACTTCGTCGCCCGCACCGACAAGTTCCAGGAGCTCACCAAAGAGATCGCGATGCACATCGCGGCGGCCAACCCGACCTTTGTCCGCCGTGAGGACGTGCCGGCCGATCTCGTCGCCCGCGAGCGCGAGATCTACCTGGACCAGGTCAAGGACAAGCCGGCTCAGGTCATCGACAAGATCGTCGACGGCAAATTGAACAGCTACTACCAGCAGGTCTGCCTGCTCGATCAGCCCTCGGTCCGCGATCCCGGTGTCACCATCGGTCAGCTCGTGCAGGATGCCATCCGCCTGCTCGGCGAGAACATCACCGTCACGCGCTTTGTTCGCATGAAGGTCGGCGAGCAGAGCAGCTAGTTCCCGATTGCAGATGGCCAATCGACAATCGCCAATCTGCAATCGTCAATCGCCAATATAATTGTCAGCTATGCCTCCTCGTTACGGC
>JANPCT010000248.1:0-1569 GCA_031431095.1 Acidobacteriota bacterium
AGGCTACAAAGTGACCGCCTTCGGCACCGAGCCGCTGCCCCCCGACAGCATCGTCGACGGCGCGATCATCGACGGCGCCGCCGTCGCCGACGCGATCCGCCGGCTCTTCGACGGATCCGGGATCAAGACGAAGGACGTGGCCGCATCCCTTTCCGGCAACGCCGTCATCGTCAAGAAGATCAGCCTGCCGATCATGTCCGACGCGGAGCTCGCCGAATCGATCTATTGGGAGGCGGAGCAGTACATCCCGTTCGACATCCAGGACGTCAACCTCGACTACCAGATCCTCGACCGCGGCGACGCCGCCAGCGGCAAGGGGACGATGGACGTGCTCCTGGTCGCGGCGAAGAAGGAAAAGATCGCCGACTACACGGGCGTGATCGCGCAGGCCGGGCGCTCCGCGGTCGTTGTCGACGTCGACGCCTTCGCCCTGCAGAACGCCTACGAGGTCAACTACGGGATCGACCCGACGGCGGTCGTCGTGCTCCTGAACGCCGGGGCCAGCGCCACCAACATCAACATCCTGCAAGGCGACCAGTCGGTCTTCACGCGCGACATCTCGATCGGCGGCAATGCCTACACCGAGGCGCTGCAGCGCGAGCTCAACCTGCCGTTCGAGACCGCCGACGCGCTCAAGCGCGGACTCCCGGTTGACGGCGTCACCTACGAGGAGGCGCGTCCGGTGCTGCGGGCGGTCACCGAGAACGTGATGCTGGAGATCCAGAAGACGTTCGACTTCTTCAAGGCGACGGCGTCGTCCGACAAGATAGACCGGATCATGCTCAGCGGCGGCGCGTCGCGCGCCGAGGCGTTCACCGAGATGCTGACGGATCGCTTCGAAGCGCCGGTCGAACCCTTCGACCCGTTCAAGAAGGTCGCGTTCGACGCCAAGAAATTCAAGACCGACTCGGCCGCCGAGATGGCGCCGACCGTGGCGGTCGCCGTCGGACTGGCGCTCCGGCGGGTGGGGGATCGATGATTCGCATCAACCTGCTGGCGGTCGAACGCGGCGCCGCCAAAAAGACTCGCGGCGCCGGCGCCGGCGTCACCGCGGCGCAGCGCGTCACGATCGGCGCGGCGCTCATCCTCCTCGGAACCGTCGTCGGCATCGGGTGGTGGTACTGGTCGCTGCACACGCGCGGCGTGCGTCTCGACGAAGAGATTGCCGCCGCCGAAATCAAAGCGCAGCAGCTCCGGTCGGTGCTGGCGCAGGTGCAGAAGTTCGAGACCCGCAAGGCCGTCCTGCAGCAGCGCGTCACCTTGATCGAGCAGCTTCGGCGCGGACAATCCGCGCCGGTGCACCTGCTCGACGAGATCAGCCGGGCCGTCCCGGAGCGGCTGTGGCTGGTGTCCCTCGGCCAGCGCGAAGCGAGCTTCACGATGGAAGGGCGCACCAGCTCGCTCACCGCCTTGTCCGACTTCGTTGCCAACCTCGAGGGCAGCAGCTGGTTCCGCAAGCCGGTGGACATCCTTGACAGCCAGGTCGATCAGACCGCGGCGGGGGACATGGTCCGCTTCACGATTCGCGCGACGTCGGAGAACCCGGAGGCTGGACCGCCGCCGCCACCG
>JANPCT010000249.1:0-2739 GCA_031431095.1 Acidobacteriota bacterium
CTGGTCATGGAGTACCTGGACGGCGAAACACTCGCCGCGCGGCTGGCCCGCGGCAAGCTCCCGCTCGACCAGGCGCTCGCGTACGGCAGTGACATCGCCCACGCCCTCGCTGCCGCCCACCAGGCCGGCATCGTCCATCGCGACCTCAAGCCCGGCAACATCATGGTCACGCCAGCCGGCCTCAAGCTGCTCGACTTCGGCCTGGCGAAGCGCCGCCCGCTCGCCGCGACCGATGGCGCGGCCGTCGCGCCGTCGCAGCCGCTCACGCACCGCGACATGATTCTGGGCACCGTTCAGTACATGGCGCCCGAGCAGCTCGAAGGACGGGAGGCCGACGAGCGCACGGACCTGTTCGCGTTCGGCGTCGTCCTCTACGAGATGGTCACGGGGCACAAGGCCTTCGACGGCGCGAGTAACGCGGCGCTCATCGGCAATATTCTCCACGCCGAGCCGCCCTCCCCGTCGTCGTGCGAAGCGCTCTCGCCGCCCGGGCTCGATGACGTGGTCCGCGTGTGTCTCAAAAAGAACCCGGATGAGCGGACGTTGTCCCCGGAGGAGATCGCGACCCGCCTGGCCCGGGCTCGCCTCGCCGGTGCCGATGTCCCGCCGTCGGGGCGACGGCGCGGATGGCTCGCGCTGGGAGCGGCGGCTGTGCTGACGGCGGCCACCGTCGCGACCGTCGTCGTGCGCGGACGAGGGCCGGCCGCATCGCCGACTCCGACCGCTGCAACCGCACCCGTCCAGCGCACGCTGACGCGACTGACGTTCGACGCGGGTCTCCAGACCGACCCGGCGTTCTCGCCGGACGGACGTTACATCGCGTACGCGTCAGACAAGGCGGGCAATTTCGATATCTGGGTGCAGCTCGTATCCGGCGGGGATCCCGTGCAGATTACTCATTCCGCGGCGCAGGACACCGAACCCGCGTGGTCTCCTGACGGCAACACCCTCGTGTTTCGGTCTGACCGCGACGGCGGCGGCCTGTACGTCGTCTCGGCGCTCGGCGGACCTGAGCGCATGCTTATGCACTCCGGCGTTCATCCATCCTGGTCCGTCGATGGTCAGGAGGTTCGGTTTCAGACCGAGACGTTTTCCCAAGCCTCTGCCCGTCTCAACTCAGTGCCGGTGGAAGGGGGCGAACCGCACGAAGTGCTTCCGGAATTCACAAGTACGGGGCAGTGGTATTGGATCGCTGCTCACCCGGACGGCCATCGGTTTTCTTTCCTTGGGTTCAGGAATGGCCAGTCGAACATGGGCTTTTTCACCGTGTCGCAGAACGGGACGGTAACCTCATCTGATATCGAAAAACACCTCCCGCCTCAACTTGCAAAATTTACAAACGGCGTAGTTGACACCTACGGTCGGAGATTCCAATGGGCCCCCCATGGAAGGGCGTTGTTGCTCGAGACCCTTGATAGCGCAGGAATCGCGAACCTGTGGCGGGTCAATGTCGACCCGGCCACACTCAAGTGGGCGTCCTTTGATCGGCTGACAGCTGGTCCTGGTGACGACGTTCACCCGACAGTCCAGTCGGACGCTGCTCGCGTCGCCTTCAGCACGGTACGAAATTCGATGCGACTTTGGCAGTTCCCGCTGGCGCGTGGTCACTCTGCTGGCGATGGCCGGCCACTAACGCCAGAAGAAGCGGAGGTCTCGTACGCGGCCGTAACACCAGACGGGAAGGCTGCGGCGTACAACCTGCGTCGCGTCGGGTCAGCGGATCCGTCAACCTTGTGGTTCATGCATCTCGATACCGGCCGGGCAGAGCCACTGAGCAGCGACGGGAATAATCCGCGATTGTCGCCGGACAGACAAACTATCGCGTATACCAAGACGATCTCCTCAAGGTTCGTTGTAATTGTGCGCGCTGTCCGTGGGGGACTGGAACGACTCATCACACCATGGTCTGACACATGGATCGCCGCTAACGACTGGGTACCGGATCAGAGCGCGGTGCTGGTGTCCCACGGGGCGCTCGAGGCATGGCCGGTTGCCGGTCCCACCAGCGACAAGCCGTCACGAATCGTGTTCAGGGTCCCGGATGCCTATTTGTTTCAGGCAAAGTTCTCTCCGAACGCACGGTGGCTCGCATGTGTGGTCGTCCGGAAGACGGGGGGGGCCGAACTCGCGATTACCAGCGCCGACGGACCACCAGACAGAAGTTGGATGCCTATCAAGGTCAATCACACCTGGGTCGACAAACCCCGCTGGTCGGCAGATGGCAGACGGCTTTATTTTTTTTCAGGCAAAGGCTCCTTCTTGAACCTGTGGGCCGTCGACTTCGATGCTGAGCGGGGCATGGTCGTCGGCCAGCCGTTCCCGGTGATGGAGTTCAGCTCGCCAAGTTTTAGAATCGACCCACGCATCTCGTTCTCCGATATGAACATTTCACGTGACGATGCCTTCTTAACCATGCAATCGACTGCCGGCAGCATCTGGATGCTGGACAACGTCGACCGCTGATCAAGCCTGCCCGTGCGCTGCGCGCTCCTCTGCACTCACACCTTAAACGGAACCGCCCCGCGTGAGGGGTCGCCCCGTGCCGAGATGGACGCCATGGCGCGACGACCCGCGCGCAACACCCGAGGCCTGTGCAGTCGCACTGATCGAAGACGTCGCGTTCGGCCGGGTCGATCATATGGGCCGGTATCTGAACTGGCCGTCGTAGGGCGGCGGGTATACTACCGGCGTTGAACGGCCGCCTCACCTAACAGGGACCACCCTTCGTAAAAATGCTGG
>JANPCT010000250.1:0-1921 GCA_031431095.1 Acidobacteriota bacterium
CCGAGGCGCTTCCCCACCGCGCTCTTGCCGGGGAAATAGTGCTCGGCGAAACGGCGGTTGACGATGGCGACCTGGGAGTTCTCCTTGACGTCAGCATCCCTGAAGTCGCGACCCTCGAGGATCGGGATCTTCATGGTTTGGAAATAGCCCGGCGACAGTGCGTTCATGAACGCCTGCATGTCCTCGCCGTCCTTGGCGACGTGTCCCTCCACGGACATCGAGCTGTCCCATTCATCGCCGCTGAGGATCGGCACCGACGCGATGGCGGCGGAGACGACGCCCGGCGCCGAGCGGAAGCGCTCGAGCAGCTGGCGATTGAAGATGACGGCACGCTCGTCGTCGTAGCCGCTGAGATCCGGCGACAGCTGGAACGTGACGAGGTTGTCGAGCGCCACTCCGGTGTCCGTCGTTTTCAGGTTCTGCAGGCTGCGTACGAATAACCCGGCGCCGAACAACAACAGGAAGCTCAATGCCACCTGCGCGGCAACGAGACCCTTGCGCAGGAACAGCGAGCCGCCGGTACTGGCGATGGAGCCGACGGTATCCTTCAACGTCGTCCACGGATCCGGCCGGCTGGCGCGCAGGGCCGGCACGAGACCGAACACGATCCCGGTCAGGAATGTGAGCACGATCGTAAAGGCGAGGATGCGTCCGTCCGGACTGGCCGAGATCAGCAGCGGCGCTCCCTGCGACGGGACCAGGGCGAGCAGCGCCCGCGTCAGCACCACCGCCAGCATGAGACCGGCAACGCCGCCGGCGAGCGACAGCACCAGGCTCTCCACCAGCATCTGACGCACCAGGCGTCCGCGCGACGCGCCGAGCGACAGCCGCACCGCCATTTCTTTCTGCCGCATGAAGGCGCGCGCGATCAGGAGGTTCGCCACATTCGCGCAGGCGATGAGCAGCACGAGCCCGACCATGCACATGAGCACGACCAATGCGGTCGAGAAGCTGTTGCGCAGCCCCGAGTAGCCCATCGCGGCGCCGACGACGTGCATCTGCCCTTTCATGAACTGCTCGCGCGAATACGGCGACCAGTCCTTCGCGGCCGGCAGCGTCATCTCCTGCGCGCGAACCTGCGTGAACAGCCCCTGGAGCGGTCCCTTGGCCGACTCCACCGTGTAGCCGGGCTTCAGCCGTCCAAATACCTGCACCCAGCGGGCGCGCCGATCGTCCATGTGCAGCCAGCCCCAGTCCGGCACCATGACCTTTTTCATCTGGACGGGCACGCGAATCTGTGGCGACTGCGTGGGATCGATGCCGGCGAACCCGGCCTCCGACACACCGACGATCGTCATCGGATAGTTGTTGACGAGAATCTTCTTGCCGAGGACGGCGGGATCCTTGGCGAAGCGGCTCTCCCAGTAGCCGTAGCTGAGAACGACCACCGGGTGCCCCATGTACTGCTGATCGTCTTCCCGCGAGTTGAGCACGCGGCCGATGGCGGACTTGACGCCGAGGACGGTGAAGTAGTTCCCCGAGACCATCTCGGCATCGACGCGCTCGGTCTGGTTGTCCACGCTGACGGCCGCATTCGTGAGCCGCCGGCACAGCACCTCGGCGAGCGGCTCGGCGCGCTGCTGAATGTCCTGGTAGAGCGGATACGAGTGCATCCGGGAACCCATGTTGCTGCCGTTGTGAGAACCAGTCTGGTAGAGCATGACCAGTTGCTCGGGATTCCTGACCGGCAGCTTGCGCAGCAGGATCTGGTCGATCAGCGTGAAGATCGCGGTATTGGCGCCGATCCCGAGAGCCAGCGAGAGAATCGCGACCGTCGAAAACAGCGGGCTGCGCAGAAGGCCGCGGACAGCGAAACGGAGGTCAGCCATTGCCGTAGTCATGCTTTGCTTTGACGGAAAGAACGAGCCGACGGTTGTGGTGCTTCGGATTAAAATCCGACGGGAGCAGGAGGTCAGCCATG
>JANPCT010000251.1:0-2262 GCA_031431095.1 Acidobacteriota bacterium
CCTCGATCGCCCGCGCCGCGCGCGCGTGCGTGTCGCTGATCCCGCCGGCGCCGAGGATGCCTATTCGCAAGAACAACAGGCGGCGGGCTTCGCAGCCGCGCCGCCTCTGCAAGGTTCTGAACTAGGTGAGCGGCTTGATCCGGACGTTCCGGTACCAGACCTGGTCGCCGTGGTCCTGGATCAGGATGTGCCCCTTCTGCGGCTTGCCGAAGCGGGCGATGTCCTTGAACTTGCTCTTGGCCACGGCCGCGCGCAGCTCGGGCGAATCGAGCTCGTACTGCAGGACGCGTTTGCCGTTCAGCCAGTGCTCGACGTGGCTGCCCTTGACGATCACCTCCGAGGTGTTCCACTCGCCGGCCGGCTTGATCGGACGGTCGGAGGCCTGCAGCACGTCGTACAACGCCGCGGTCTGCCGGTTCGGCCCGATCTTCGCGTCGGGATGCCGCGCGTCATCGATCATCTGGTACTCGTGGCCAATCGCGCCCGGTTCGTCCTCGAGGACGAAGTACTTGAGGCCGCTGTTGCCTCCTTCGGAGATCTTCCACTCCCACTTCAAATCGAACTGGTCGTAGGTGGCGTCGGTGATGATGTCCTTGGCTCCACGCGTGTCCCCGGCCTTGCTGGCAGGCAGCGTGACCATCCCGTTTTCGACCTTCCAGGCCGTCCCGGTGAGGTCGGCTTTCTTGTAGCCGCGCCAGCCGGTCAGGGTCTTGCCGTCGAACAGTGGCTTGAAGCCGTCGCTCTGGGCGCCCAGGGGCGCAAGCGCGAGGGCCACGATGAACGCTCCGGACACGAGTCTCAATGGTGTCGACATATGATAGGACTTTATCGCTAAAGTAGGCGCCATGCAAAGGAGTCACGCGATGCGTTGGGCATGTCTCGTCCTGTTCGCCGCGGCAGCGGCGGTTCCCCTCAGGGGCGCCGGCGGCGTCGAGGTCAGCGTCAACGACGGGGCAAAGCGGGTGGACATCACCATCGACGGCAAGCCGTTCACGTCGTATATCTGGCCGACCACGATCAAGAAACCGGTGCTCTACCCCGTGCGAACGGCCAGGGGTACGCTCGTGACCCGCGGCTTTCCGCTCGATCCACGGAAGGGGGAACGCGTCGACCACCCCCATCATATCGGTCTGTGGCTGAATCACGGCGACGTCAACGGGCTCGACTTCTGGAACAACTCGGACGCCATCCCGGCCGCCCAGGCGTCGAAGATGGGCACGATTGTTCATCAGAAGGTCACGCACGCGAAAAGCGGCGCCGACAAGGGTGAGCTGACCGTCGAAACCGCGTGGATGACGCCCGACAACCATCCGTTGATCAAGGAAACGACCGAGTTCACCTTCCGCGGCGGCGCCGATTCCCGCACGATCGATCGCGTCACCACGCTCACCGCGCTCGAGCAGAAGGTGGTGTTCAAGGACAGCAAGGAAGGCATGCTCGGCATGCGCATGACGCGCGCGCTCGAGCAGCCCGCCGACAAGGCGGAGGTCTTCACCGACGCCGCGGGCAAGGCGACGCCGGTTCCGGTGCTGGACAACACCGGAGTCACCGGCAACTACATCAGCAGCGAGGGCAAAAAGGGTGACGCCGTGTGGAGCACACGCGCCAAGTGGACGATGCTCGGCGGCACCGTCGAGGGCGAGCCGGTGACGGTCGCCATCTTCGATCATCCGTCGAACGTCGGCTACCCGACACACTGGCATGCGCGCGGTTACGGACTCTTCGCCGCCAATCCCCTCGGCGACAAACAGTTCAACGAACCGAACGCATTCGACTTCACGCTGGCGCCCGGCACGTCGGTCACCTTCAGATATCGCATCGTGATTCTCGGGGGAGCCTCCACACCCGAACGTATCGAGCGCGAATACCAGTCGTTCGCGAAGTGAGCGCCACGGACCCGATCCCGTGGCGTGATTCATTGGAATCGCGGCAGGCCGATCACGCCGAGAAGATCGAGCGGGTGGCCCGGCTCGCCGCCGATGCCGCGCTGCACGGCGTCGTGCTGGCGGCGCACCACAACATCGCGTGGTTGACCGGCGGTCGCGCCAACCGCATCGACGCCAGCCGTGAAACCGGAACCGCGCGCCTGCTCGTCACCGCTGACGGCCGTCGATTCGTGCTCGCCAACACCATCGAAATGCCCCGGCTGCTCGGCGAAGCGCTCGCGGGCCTCGACTACGAGCCGGTCGAATACCCGTGGCCGGAAGATCAGGATCCCTCGCGCGCAATCGCCGCGGCGCGCGCGCTGCTTGGCGGGGGCGC
>JANPCT010000252.1:0-1571 GCA_031431095.1 Acidobacteriota bacterium
TCGTCGCCGTGAAGCCGGCCATGCAGCCGATCTCGGTGGCGATGCTGGTCGACACCGCACAGGGATCGCGGGTCACTGACGCGTACGGCACACCCGAGGACTACGTGCGGGACATCCGTCGAGCAGTCGGCGGCTTCGGCAAGACACTTCTGGGCCAGAGCCCGAACGCGGTCGTGTCGCTGATGGAATTCGGCCAGGCGGCCATCACCATGGTTCCCTTCACGTCGAATCCCATCGACTACGACAAGGGCATCAACCGCCTCGTGGCCCGGCCGGGCGTCGGCTCCGTCCTGCTCGAGGCGCTGTCGCAGGCGAACACCGATCTGACGAAGCAGCCGAGCACGCGCCGCGCCATCGTCTCGCTGAATTTGGAGCCGAGCGACGAACAGAGCCGCGACGATCCGAGCAAGATCAAGGAGGCCTTCCGCAAGTCAGGGGCGCAGTTGTGGGCCGTGTCGGTGCAACGAGGCGGCCTGAAAGCGTCGAAGAGAGATCTCGTCCTCAACGACTTCGCGACAGCCAGCGGCGGCCAGCGCGACTTCGTCGTCGGCATCTCCGCCGTGGAAGGAATTCTGAAGCGTTACGCGGACGCGCTGACGTATCAGTACGAGGTGGTCTACAAGCGGCCCGAGTCGAACAAGCCGACGAGAGTCGTACAGCTCGGGACGACTCGCCAGGGAGTCAAGTTGCACGCCAGCGGCTTCGCGCCGCAGTAGCCTCGGCGCGGATTTAAGAGGGGCTGATGGCGCGCAGCGCCTGCCGCGCCGGCAGGTCACCGCGATCGATCGACAGAGCTGTTTCGAGGTGTCGCCGCGCTTGCGCAACGTCACCTTTTTTATGAACAGCAATTGAGACGACTCCACCCATGTGTCGGAGAACCCGACCGTACTCGGCGGGCTGAGCTGGGTCAGTGGCCCGGATCTGCCGGCGGCGCACCTGAACATCGCTCCACTGTTCTGCCCCGTGCGCAAGGGATGAGCTCGTGAGGCCCTGCGCGCACCTTGCCTGCAAACCGCTGAGGCTTCATGGGTACGAGGTGTGCACAGACCGCGGCAGCAAGACACCTGCTCAATGAGGAGAGAACTGATGGGTCGATTCACATCTACACTGTTCGCGGTTTCTGCGGCCGCGATCCTGACAGTCGGTCTGACGTCGGCGCAGACCTCCGATCGCAAGACGGTCGTCACGGCCAGCGGGCCTGTATCGATTCCCGGAACGACGCTGCCTGCCGGCACGTATGTTTTCAAGCTCGCCGACTTGGCAGCCAACCGCCACGTCGTGCAGATTTTCGATCGGGACGAGGCGACTCTCATCGCGACGCTGCTTGCCGTCCCCGCCGAGCGTGACCAGCTCGACGGCGATGCGCTGATCACCTTCAAGGAAACCCCGTCCGATCGTCCCCCGGCCGTCCGCTATTGGTATTACGCCGGGGAGAAGGCCGGCAATGAGTTCGTCTATCCGAAAGCCCAGGCGATGATGATCGCACGCGCCTCAGGCGAATCCGTGTCCGCGGTGGACTCCGATTCCGCCGATATCAATGGATGGAAGAGCGACAGCGTCAGCCGAGTGAC
>JANPCT010000253.1:0-3142 GCA_031431095.1 Acidobacteriota bacterium
CACGGCGATGGATGCGGCGAAAGCGCTCGAGGCCGACGGCGTGCAGGCGGAAGTGATCGATCTCCGCAGCCTGGCGCCGCTCGATCGCGAGGCGATTCTGACCTCCGTGGCGAAGACCAGCCGGGCGCTGTTGTTGTACGAGGCGACCCGGACCGGCGGCATCGGCGGCGAACTCGCGGCCATCATTGCGGAAGAGGCCTTCGCCTATCTCGACGCGCCGATCATGCGAATTGCGTCGCAGGACGCCCCGGTTCCCTATGCGCCGCAGCTCGAGTCGGCGTTCCTGCCGAGTGTGGACAAGGTCGTCGCCGGAGCCAAGAGGCTGGTAGAGTACTGATGTCATGGCCGGCGGCTGATCACGGTGCCGCAAGACCGCGAAGAGTTCTGCGATCTCGTGATTTGGTGAGCTTTGGGCGTGACGCCGTAACAGGTTTGCGGGAGCAGCGAGATGCCGACTAATGTCGTAATGCCCCAGATGGGCGAATCGATCGCCGAGGGCACGATCGTCCGGTGGATCAAGAAGGTCGGCGATAACGTCGACCGCGACGAGCCGCTCTTCGAAATCTCCACCGACAAAGTCGACGCCGAGATCCCTTCGCCCGGGGCCGGCGTGCTCACCGAGATCAAGGTCAAGGAAGGCGAGACCGTTGCCGTCAATTCGGTCGTGGCGGTCATCGGCGGCGCCGGCGAGAAAACCGCGGCCCCCGCGGCCGCCGCGCCATCAGCCGCAGCTCCGGCCCCCTCCGGCATGCCGGAAGCGGCCGTTGGCCAGCCGGAAACGGCGGCCACGCCTTTGTCGCCCGCGGCAGCGGCGGTTGAAGACGTCTCTTCCCAGGCAGAGCTGTCGCCGGACGATGTGAAACGGCAGCGGTCGTCCCCTCTGGTGCGGCGCATCGCCAAGGAGCACGATGTCGACATCCGGCAGATCAACGGCACCGGAATCAGCGGACGTGTGACGAAGAGCGACATCCTCGGCTTCATCGAGACCGGCCCGAAAGCGGTGCCGGGAGCACCGGCGTCAGGGGCGGGGACGGTCACGCGCCAGATCGGCCACGTCCCGGCGTTCAAGCCGGGCGACAAGGTCGCGATCGTGCCGATGACGATCATGCGCAAGAAAATCGCCGAGCACATGGTGATGAGCGCGCATACCTCGCCGCACGTCTACTCGGTTTACGAGGTCGATTTCCATCGCCTGGCGCAGCTGAGGGAAAAGAAGAAGGCCGACTACGACCGCAACGGCTCGAAGCTGACCTATACCGCGTTGATCGCGAAGGTGGTGGTCGACGCGCTGCGCGCGTTCCCGGTTGTCAACGCATCGATCGACGGCGACAACATCGTCTACAAGAAGGACATCAATCTCGGCATCGCGGTCGCGCTCGACCAGGGGCTGATCGTGCCGGTCATCAAAAAGGCCGACGAGAAGAACCTCGTCGGACTGAGCCGCGCCATCGAGGATCTCGCCGCGCGCGCGCGGTCGAAGAAGCTGAATCCGGACGAAGTGCAGGGCGGCACGTTCACGATCACCAATCCCGGCATTTTTGGCGCGGTCTACGGCCTGCCGCTGATCAACCAGCCGCAGGTGGCGATCTTGGGTGTCGGCGGCATCGAGAAGCGCGCCGTCGTCGTCAACGATGCCATCGCCATCCGTCCCACCTGCCACCTGTCGCTCGGCTACGACCACCGCCTCATCGATGGCGCTGATGCCGGAAGATTCCTCTCCTACATCAAGGAGCGGCTGGAAGCGTTCGAAGAGGCGTGGCTGTAACGCATTCGACGCTGGTCGTGCGGCGCCTCGGCACGGTCGATTACCAATCCGCCCTCGCACTGCAGAAACAGCTCGTCGACCAGAGGAAGCAGGGGCTTATTCCCGATCAGCTTCTTCTGCTGGAACACCCGCCCGTCATCACGCTTGGGGCGAGAAACCACAACTCGACTTCCAACGTGCTCGAAAGTCCTGAATCGCTGGCGCGCAGGGGAGTGGCGGTTATCGAGACGGGCCGTGGCGGGGATGTCACCTATCACGGGCCGGGCCAGCTGGTGGGCTATCCCATCATGGAACTGCCGCAAGCCCGCCGGGACGTTCACCGCTACGTGCGGGATCTCGAAGAGGTCCTGATTGGCGCCGTAGCCGATGTCGGCGTGCACGCGACCCGGTTGCCCGGGCTCACGGGTATCTGGGTCGGCAATACGAAGCTGGCAGCGATCGGGGTGCGGATTTCGCGCTGGGTCACGAGTCACGGCTTCGCTCTCAACGTGAGCACGGACCTTTCGAATTTCGGTCTGATCATTCCCTGCGGGATCGCCGGCAAGGGGGTGACGTCGATGGAGCGGCTGCTCGGCCGCGCCGTCGATAAGGATGAGGTGACTGAGGCGGTTATTCGACGGTTTCATGTTGTTTTTGCCCAGAGCGGGGATCCCGCGAGTCCGTAACTATCTAAAAGTAAGCTGCTTACAGGTTGGAATAAGAGTCTTCCGTACGGTGTTCACCATCACACGGAGGCCACAGATGCGTCAGCAGAATACAGAACGCGATCTGATCGGCCGCATGCGCGCCAGGGACGGCTCAGCCGTCACGGACCTGGCGTCCCTCTACGGCCCGCGGATTCAGCAGCTAGCGTTCCGGTACTTGAAGAATTGGGAAGATGCCGAGGAGGTGGCGCAGGACGTCCTGCTGAAGGTCTATCGCAAGATAGAGGCCTTCCGCGGCGACGCCGCGCTGTCGTCCTGGATTTACCGGATCACATTCAACACGGCCATGTCACGGCTGCGCAGCGGTAAGTTCAACCGCGAGGCGGAGGTGCAGTCCCCGGCATCACATGCCGACGGGATGGAGCACGTCAAGCAGGAGCCGGCCGACTGGACGTCGCTCGCGGACGAGCAGGTGATGCGCGCGCAGATGCGCAAGAAGCTGATCGACGCGCTCACCCATCTGCCGGAGGTTTACCGGGTGCCGGTCCTCCTTCGCGACATCAACGGACTCTCGACGGAAGAGGCCAGCGTCGTGCTCAAGGTTAAGCCGCAGACATTGAAGTCCAGGCTGCATCGCGGACGGCTCATCCTGCGCAAGCACATGGGTGATTTCTCCGACGGGCTCGATCTGCACTCCCTTGTATCGGTGAACTGACGCCGGCGGAAGCGTAAT
>JANPCT010000254.1:0-14575 GCA_031431095.1 Acidobacteriota bacterium
TTTCCACCGGATGGCCTGACGCGAGAGGTCCTGGCGTTGGTGGAGCGGCGTTTCGCTCAGCATCCGGGAGCGCTCGCGGGGTTTGATTGGCCGGTGACACCGGCCCAGGCCCAGGCGGCGCTCGACGATTTCATCGTGTTCCGGCTCCCGACGTTCGGTCGTTACCAGGACGCGATCTGGACCGGCCAGCCGTGGCTGTTCCACTCACGGCTGTCAGCGGCCTTGAATCTGAAGCTGCTCGACCCGCGCGACGTCATTCGAGCCGCCGAAGCGGCCGGCGTGAATGGAACAGCGCCGCTGGCGAGCGTGGAGGGCTTTATCCGGCAGATTCTCGGTTGGCGCGAATACGTGCGCGGCATTTACTGGCTGCACATGCCGGGCTATCGGGACGGGAACGCGCTCGGCGCGCACGAGCCGCTGCCGGCTTTCTACTGGACGGGAGAGACGGCGATGGCGTGCCTGCGGGATGCCATCGGGCAAACCTTGCGGCTCGGCTACGCGCATCACATCCAGCGCCTGATGGTGACGGGCCTCTATTCGCTGCTGCTCGGCGTCGAGCCGCGCGAGATTCACGAATGGTACCTGGCAGTTTATGTCGATGCGGTGGAGTGGGTGGAACTGCCCAACACCCTCGGCATGTCGCAATACGCCGACGGCGGTGTGATGGCATCGAAGCCCTATGCGGCGTCAGGAAAATACATCCAGCGCATGAGCAATGCGTGTGCGGAGTGCAGCTTCGATCCGGCCAAGGCTACCGGTGACGCGGCGTGTCCGTTCACCACGCTCTACTGGGATTTCCTGCTCCGGCACGAAAAGCGTCTGGGCGGTAATCCCCGGATGGCGTTGCAGGTGAAGAATGCCGCACGGCTCAGGCCGGCTGAACGCAGGGCGATTCAAGCGGCCGCTTCTGCGCTGCGAGCGAATGGCGGCCAGCCCTGCGGCGGTGAATGAGGCCGATTGTCTACCCCAATTGAAGCGAGCGCGACCGGCGCTTGACAAACCGCCCCCATCTGTCATACTGTCATATGACAGTAACGCTATGTTGTTTCAATTGAATTACAAATCGGGCAAGGCGGTCTTCCTTCAACTTGTCGACCAGGTGAAGGCGGCCGCCGCATCCGGTGCGCTATCCGCAGGCTCACCGTTGCCGGGGATCCGTCCACTCGCGGAAGAACTGCGCGTCAACCGGAACACGGTCGCCAAGGCCTACTCGGCGCTGGAGAGTCAGGGCGTCATCGAGACCATCGCCGGGAAAGGCTGTTTCGTTCGCGCGAACCATTCACCATTCAAGAAAGAGGTGCGCCGGAAGCTGCTCGCCGAAACGCTCGACGGGGCAGTCATTCAGGCGCACCACCTGCAAATCGACAGGGCGGACTTCCTGCGTGTCGCCGAGGAGCGCTTCGACGCGCTCGAGCACAAGCGCCACGCGGCGAACTCCTGAATGCTTATGAGCCACAACAATCCCGTGATCGAAGTTCGCAACCTGGTCCGCCGCTACGGACGCACCGACGCCGTTGACGGGCTGAGCCTTTCGGTGGCGGCGGGCCGCTGCTACGGATTTTTCGGCAGGAACGGCGCTGGAAAGACGACGACGATCAAGTGCCTGCTGAACCTGCTGCGGCCGACGAGCGGAGAGGTGCGGGTGTTCGGGATGGACCCCGCGCGCGAGGAAGTCGCCGTCAAGTCGCGCATTTCCTACGTCCCCGACTACGTCGCGTTCTATCCCTGGATGACGGTCCGCGACGCCCTCGGGTACTTCGCGTCGTTTCGCCCGAAGTGGAACAGCGAGACGGAGCGCACGCTCCTCGAGCAGTTTCAACTGGATCCGCGCCAGAAGACGAGTCACCTCTCGAAAGGCCAGCGCACGCAGCTCGCGCTCGTCATTGCCATCTGCCCCGAGCCCGAACTGCTCATCCTCGACGAGCCGACCTCGGGACTCGATCCGATCGTCCGCCGCGAGTTCATCCGGACCGTGATCGGCGCGTACCAGGATGCCGATCCGGGTCGCCGGACCGTGTTCGTCTCCACCCACCTGATTTCCGAGTTCGAAGGGCTGATCGACCAGTTCACGATCATCGATCGGGGGCGTGAAGTGCTCACGCTCGACGCCGACGCTGCGCGCGCGCGCCACGAGAAGAGCCTCGAGGAGATTTTCGTGACGACCCTTCAACCGCGTGGCGTGACGACATGAACGGCCCGCTGATGGCGCTCGCGGCAAAGGAATTCCGCGCGCTGCTCCCGGTGTGGGCGGCGACGGCCTTTACCATCGGTGCCGACACGTTGCTGCGCGGCACAGGGATGCACTCGCTATTCCCCCTTGGGATGTTCGCGTACATCGTGGGATCGCTCGCGCTCGGCGCGCACGTCATCGGGCACGAATTCACGAACCGCACGCTGGCCTCGCTGCTCGTCCAGCCGTGCAGACGATCGTGGCTGCTGTTGACCAAGGCGTCGGTTCTCGCCCTTATGCTGGTCGCACTCGGATTCATCGCGAGGGTCGTGTTGTTCCAGTCGCTTGCGCAGACCGTCGGAAACTTTCCGCGATACCCCACGCTGTACCTTCCAGTAATCGGCGGCCTTTGTGTCGCGCCCTATATGACGATGCGGCTGCGGAGTCAGATGGCCGGCGGAGTGTTCACGGCGACCATTCCGGGAATGACCTACCTCCTCGCGCTCCTCGGCGGCGTCATCATCTACGGAACCGGAACGGCCGCCGCCGAGGCGCTGGCCCTCTCTGTCTGGACGCCGGCGATGGGGATCTTCGCCGCGGCCGGGGCCGTGCTGTCTGCGCGATCGTTCATGCGTCTGCAGGACACGGAGGGCGGGCAAGAGGAACTGCGCCTGCCGCGATGGTTCACAGTGACAGACGCCAGCCCGATCCGGCCACCGCTCTGGATGCTCGCGAAGAAGGAACTGCGGCTGCAGCAGATGACTTTTGCCATGGTGGCCTTCTATGCCCTGATATGGACGGCGCTGACTATTGCGGGCCGGCTGAGCCCGGAGTTCTGGCGCGAATTCCCGATTCGGGGAGTCGGGTTGCTGTACTTCGCGTTGCTGCCGCTGCTCGTCGGATCCCTTGCCAGCGCGCAGGAGCGGCAGTTCGGCATGCTCCAATCGCAGGCGATGCTGCCGGTCCCGCGTGCGCAGCAATGGGCGGTGAAAGCGGGTGTCGTGCTCGTCCTGGCAGTCGTGCTCGGCGTGGTTCTGCCCTGGTTCGTTTTCGCGCCGCCGCAGTTGTCGCGCGCAGCTTTCTGGCCGCTGGTGGCGAGCATCGTGCTCCTGACGACGTGGAGCCTGTACATTTCTTCTTGGTGCGGGAGCGGAATTATCGCGCTCGCGCTGCTGCTTCCTGCGAGTGCGGCAGCCATGTTGCTCGTGAGGTGCATTGACTGGCTGGTGGTCGCGCTGGTGCCGGGGCGCCCCGCCGTCGACTATGGAATGCTGACGCAGCCATCCGCCGTCTTCACGCTATGGGTGATTGCCGCCACGCCCTTGGCGGTGCTGCTGCTGTTGTTCGCAGCACGCAACCATTGGACGTCCGAACGTAAGCCGAAGACCCTTGCGGTGCAGACGGCCTGGCTCGCGGGCTGGCTGCTCTTGACTGACGTTCTGGTGAAGGTCCTATAGCCTTTCTTCGCTGAGGTGTCGCATGTCAGAAATTTCCGTCCCCTGGAGATGACGGCGCGCGCGTCCAATCAACCAAATACCGCGGGAATTCGCATGGCCGCATCCTTGCTGACCGGATGGGTGGGGGCACATTGATGATGCGAATCGCAGCGATAGCCGTGATCTTGATCGGCCTGCTGGCAACGCCGGCAACGGCAGCCCAGGGGAAGGGAAAGAAAAATGGCCGGGTCCCTCCGGGCCACCTTCCGCAACCCGGACAGTGTCGCGTGTGGTACGACGGCGTTCCCCCAGGGCACCAGCCTGGGCCAACCAGCTGTTCCGAAGCGGAGCGCATCGCGGCCCGGGAGCGCAACGCGCGCGTGATCTATGGCAGCGACCGTGGCAGGCGCGATCGCGATGACGACCGGTGGGAGCGCGATGACGATCGGTCGGGTCGCGAAGCGGGACGCGCGATTCCGCGGCGCGACAGTTACCCCGGCGGCTATCCGGACGCAGGTAGATATCCCGACCGCCGATACCCCGACCGGTATCCCGACCGGCGCGGCGGATACGGATACCAGAGCGTGCCGTTCGAGAACGGCCGCCAGGACGGCCTGGTCAAAGGGCGCGAGGACACGCGCGATCGTGACCGCTACGATCCGGAGCGCCACGGCTGGTATCGGTCCGCGGACCGCGGCTACAACAGCCGGTACGGCTCGAGAGAGGACTACCGATCCGAGTATCGCGAGGGGTTCCTCGCGGGATACGAAGACGCCTACCGCCGCGACAACGGCGGAACCCGTAGCGGCGACCGGCGCCCATCGTGGTGGCCGTTCTGATCAACCCACCAGCGGTCGATCGTCAGACAAATCTCCTCCCCGTTGGTCCGTAGGTTCAGCAAGTCGGCTGCAGCCTCAGGCCCGGCGGGCGGGCACGACGAACGAGATCTGCTGGCTGTGAAGCCGCGGCGCGGCGATGTCCACCGTTCGACGTCGCCCTCGCCGCGTGCTGACGGTCTCAACGAAGCCGCCGAAGCTCCACCTCCGACGCGATGAATCCGAACGCTGGCCAACCGCCAGAGTGAATCGATCGTTCGAACCACCTGCGCGCCTGCGCGCTGTCGCCCCGCAAGAGGTACCAATTGCCCAGGCCGTAGGCGAGCGTGGCGACCTGCACGTCGTCTGTATCCGCCGACGTGACCACAGCTTCCGGACCAATCTCACCACGATAGAGTTGCAGGCGCCGCGTGTAGGCGTTGGTGACCGGCTTCGAGTCCGGCCGCCGCTCGAGCATCGCCTTCGCGTCGGAGCCGCGACCGGCCCGGCTGAGCGACATCCACAACCAGTCCGTGGAACCGGCAAGCTCGCCGGCATCCGGGGCGATCGGCTGAGCCTTCGCGAACGAAGCGGCCGCGTCGGCAAAGTCTCCGCGCAGGTACTGGAGGACACCGAGGTGATACCAGATGCCATAGATCGTGCTGTCGATGGCGCCGCCCTGCGTAAGGTCGGCGAACGCGCGATCGAAGTCACGCACCGAAAGATACCGATGCCCGCGCCATCGGAGGAGCAGCGCGTTCCTCGGCTCGATCTCGAGCCCTCGTGTGAACGTCGCGATGGCTTCGTGAAACTGCCGCACACCGGACTGGGCGACGCCGAGGTCGATGATGCGCGCAATGTTTCTCGGGTCGGCCTCGAGAGCGGCGCGTGCGTTCTTGACGGCATCCGTATCGGGGAGCGAGCGATACTCCAAGCCCTCCGGTGAACGGTATTGCAGTGAATGCACGGCCGCCTGGCGTGCATCGAGCACAGACCCCAGGGTGATCACCGCGACGATAATGGACATCAATGCGGCGTGACGAGTGTCTCTCAACGGCATAAGCCCCGATTCTACCGGATGAACGACCGACGGCAAGGGTTCCAATAAAAAGCTACACTAGCGACCTTTGTATCCCCGAGGGAGGAGCCTCATGGCGCCCGTCACACCCCCTTCTGCAGAAATCGTGTTCGATACGCTGTTTGCCTACCAGCGCTCGGCGGCGCTCAAAAGCGCGATCGATCTTGACCTCTTCACGGCGATTGACGCCGGCGACCGGACGGCTTCAGCGATTGGAGTCCGCTGCGGCGCCGCCGAGCGGGGCGTTCGCATTCTGTGCGACTACCTGTCAACGATCGGACTCCTCACGAAGTCAGACGGCACCTATCAGCTGACGCCCGAATCGGCAGCCTTCCTGAGCAAGCGCTCGCCGGCATATCTCGGCACGACGGCCCGGTTCCTCCTGCGGCCCGAGCTCAGGAGCGACTTCGACAACTTGACCGAGGCGGTTCGCCGCGGCGGTGTGCCGCCGTCCGGCGAAAACATCGTGTCTGATGAAAACCCCATCTGGGTGGAGTTCGCGCGGTCGATGGGCCCGATGATGGTGCCGGCGGCCCATGCGATTGCCGATCTGGTCGCCGGGGCGTCAGGTCCGTTAAAGGTCCTCGACATCGCGGCGGGACACGGACTCTTCGGGATCACGATCGCCCAGCGGAACCCGCACGCGCGGATCGTCGCGGTGGATTGGCCGTCCGTGCTCGCCGTGACGAGCGAGCATGCCCGAGCCGCCCAGGTGGAGGATCGGTATCAGATGCTGCCGGGTGATGCCTTCAAGGTGGATTTCCCGGAGGGCTTCGACGTGGCACTGGTCACCAACTTCCTGCACCATTTCAACCCGTCGACGTGTGAGGGCTTTCTCAAGAGGGTCAACGCCGCTCTCACACCTGGCGGCCGGCTCGTCGTGCTCGAGTTCGTGCCGAATGCCGATCGCGTCTCGCCACCCTTTCCCGCTCGCTTCAGCCTGACGATGTTGGCGGAAACTCCGGACGGCGATGCCTACACGTTCACGGAATTGCAGCAGCAACTCGAAGGCGCGGGGTTCCGCAACATATCGGCTCACGAGCTGCCGACGCCTCAAACGGTCTTGATGGCGGAGAAGTAAGCCGAGACCGTCGCTCCGATCCCGATCTTGTGACCTCGAAGGACCTTCGGCGGCTGCTGGGGTCCATGGGGCGGACGCGACCGCCCTTCGGCGTGATGGCCATGCCACGCTCGATGCCACCCGAATCCCGACTCGCGAGGGTGCTCACTCGGGGATCCTCTCGTGTCGCGTTCACGCCGCGAGCTGCCGATCGGAAGCAGCGATTATTTTTCGGCGACAACCGTTAGGATGGCGTGGATGGTCACTGCTCCTCCAGAGGGTCGGACGCTGCTCGAGGCCGCCTTGAAACACGAGCGGCTGGTGACAACGACGCTGCTCGTCGTCATTCCTGTCGCCTGCTGGACCTGGATCGCGCTGATGGCGCGCGACATGTACGGGACGATGCTGGGGTCGTCGGCGTGGATGATGACCGCCACCTGGGACGCTCCACACTTGCTGCTGCTCTGGGCGATGTGGGCCGTGATGATGACGGCGATGATGCTGCCGTCGGCTAGCCCGCTGGTGCTGCTCTACGCTGGGGCACTCCGCACCCGGAGCGAGGCGAGGGCTGGGCCGCAACTGTACGCGATGGCGGCGGGCTACGTGGTCGTATGGGCCCTGTTCAGCGTCGCCGCTACGGCGCTACAGCGGCTCTTGTCGTCGGCGCTCGTCCTGACGCCGATGATGGAGCCGGCCACACCGATGGCGGGTGCGGTCGTGCTGGCGATCGTGGGCCTCTACCAACTGACGCCGCTCAAGAACGCTTGCCTGCGCGTGTGTCGATCGCCGCTGGCGTACCTGCTGCAGCACTGGCGCTCAGGCGCAGCCGGCGCGTTCCGCCTGGGCGTGCACCATGGCGCCTACTGCCTGGGCTGCTGCTGGGCCTTGATGCTGCTGCTGTTTGCGGGCGGCGTGATGAACCTGGTGGTCATCGTGGCGCTCACTCTCTGGGTCCTCGTGGAGAAATTTGCGCCGCTCGGTGAGCAGACTGCGCGCGTCAGCGGCGCCGCGCTGCTGGCGCTGGCGATAATAATGGCGACACGCTGACGTCCGGGCGCGGCCAGTCTCAGGCGCTCTGCCAGGCGAACGGGGCGTACTGCCCATTGTTCTTGCCGCTTGCATCGTCCCAGGAGACACCGAGTGCCGCCAAATGACTGTTCGACGGACGCGCCAGCGAGAATGTGTCGGCGGCCGGATGGCCGGTGTGTGTCAGCTGCATCGGCTCCGCCGCGGGATTCAGCCCTGTGGCCCCTTCGGCAGCCATGCGCACCAGGTTCGATGCAGTCACGGACCAGGCGACGCCGCTTCGCTTGAACTCGATCGGGGACGTCTCGACGCCGAGAAACTTTCCGACGAGACCCGACACGGCCGCCATGGGCCCGCCGGCGCCGCCACTCCCGATCCCGGTGATCGCGTCGCGCTGTTCAGTCGTGGCGCGTTCGTCGATCACGAGGCCAACCGACCAGTTGCCCTTCCCCATTTCCTCGGGCGTGACGCCGACCACGATGAACCCCAGGCCATCGAGCGCGACGTCGCCAAAGCGACCGCGCTCGATCTGATACGCCATGACGAATATGCATGTGCCCTTGGTGGGTTTCACCATCATCTGCCCAGGCACGCACGGACACACGAAGTCACAATTGCACGTCTCGTAATACTGCCCTTGCACTTGCCAAGCTGCTGCGCCCACGTCTCACCTCCGATTGTGACGATCGGAAACCAGTATACGCCTGAGCGCTCGGCCGCACTCCACGCTATCGCGGCGCAAACGCCCGGCGCGTGATGTCGTGCCGGTACGCGAACAGCCGCCTCAGTTTTCTCTCCACAAACAACCGCCCCACCAGCCAGCCCACGCGCCCGAGCGGCAGTTCGTACTCGATCGTATCGTCCAGCACGCACGCGTCTGGACCCTCGGGGATCATCCGGTGCACGTGTTTCCAGAAACGGAACGGCCCTCTCGTCTGCAGATCCGTAAACGACCGGCCGTGTTGATAGTCACGATGCTCGAGGTCCCAGCGCAGCGAGAAGGGGGCTGGCCCGACAAGAAGCGAGACTTGCGCGCCATCACGGATGCCTCCTTCGTGGCGCACCACGCGCACGCGTTCCCAGGGAGGCGTCAGCCGCTCGAATGCGCCGGGTGCTTCGTGCCAGTCGAACACCGCTTCGGCCGACGCTGGTATGCGCGAGCTGGCGACGAACGTGATGCGATGCATGATTGTGTGAGTCGACTTCGGCGATCTGTCCGTCGGTCAACACCGGCAACGTCGCGATCACTGCCGCGTGATTGTCTCAGACAGGTGCGCGATCGGAACGCCGAGCACTCTTACCGTACCGCGATTGAGCGCCGTCCGGCCGTCGGGCTGGAGGTAGATCCACTGTTCCATCGTGACCGACGGTCTCCCGATCGTGTAGCGCAGGTGAAAGCTGTTGCCTTCAATACTTGCCGAGACACGTCCGGAGGCGCCCGTCAGCGTTGCGGTGTACTGATGCTCGGCGACGCGCCGCATCCGGAACGAGCGCCGCTCGACCTTGCGATCGGCATAAGTGAGCGTCTGGTCGAGGACGAAAGTCCCGTCGGGCTCACCATGCCCGGTCCCGGTCACCTGGAAGGCGCGGTCGGCCCGTCCGCGCGTGGCGAGGACGCCGTCGCCGTGCGTGGCGCCGGCAAAAAACTGCTCGGGCCGGAACTCGGGCAGCGGCGCAGCAGTCTCACCGACGCGAAAACGCGCCAGACAGCCGGTCAAGGTGACGATCGACGCGACCGCGAGGCACACCGCGAAGCGTCGCTGCATGATGTCGCGCGATGGTATCACCACCGTTGTCGCTACCGAGCCGACGCCGATGACACCTCTCACGACGATCTCGTGCAGTTGCAGCGGCCCGTGTAGGATCGAACCATGCCGGATCGCGAGGTATGGCTGAGAGGGCCGACCGAAGGCGTCCCCCCGCTGCTGCAGCCGGTGGCGCACAGCCTGCTGCAGTGCCGTGAAGAAGTCGAGCGGCTGCTCGCGCGCATGCCTGTCGATCTGATCTGGCGCCGCACCGGAGACACCGCCTCGATCGGCTTTCACGTTCTGCACGCGCTTGGCAGTCTCGATCGGCTGCTCACGTATGCCCGCGGCGCGCGGCTGTCCGACGCGCAGAAGCTGGTGCTGTCGCAGGAATCGCAACCGGATGCGGATCTCACCGCCGACGATCTCCTCGGCGCGTTCGAGGCTGTGCTGGAGCGGGCGCTGGATCAGCTGCGCGGCACCGATACCACGACCCTGACGCAGGAACGGCTGGTCGGGCGCGACCGGGTACCATCCACCGTCATCGGGCTGCTGTTTCATGCGGCCGAGCACACCCAGCGCCACGTCGGCCAGGCGGTGACGACGCGAAAGTTCATCGATGCAACCGCGTAGAGAGGTAGATGCTTCACGGAGGCCGGCCGACATCGGCGTAAGACTCGGGGGCTTCTCCGTGCATCAGCGCACGGCCAGAGTCCGTGCTTCATATGGGAGGGGCCGGAGTGTCGCGAAAGCATCCGGCGGGCGTGCGTCGTACGCCTCTCAGTGGCCGCCGTCTCCATCCGCGTGCCGCGCCAAAGTGCGGACCCGCGCCGTCGCCGCGCCGAGGCCAAGCGCGACGCCCAGCGCAGAACGGAGGGCTGTTTCCTGCGCGTCGTACGGGCGGGTGTAGCCGCCGGCGAACCAGATGCCGTCGCGCCCCTGCATCAGGCGAAGGACGGCGTGGGCGGCGAGCGTCGTCGGTGTCGGCAGCATGTGCTTGAACGTGGCCTCGTGCAGTACCTGCGTCGGCTGTTGCAGCCGATGAGTCGTCCAGCTTTTCCACAACTTTGCGGCAGTCGCCGGTGGCGCCCCGGCCAGGACCGGGGCGAGCCACATCGAGGCTTCGCAGTGTCCGCCCTCGACGCGGCAATTGAGAAACGACCAGAACAGCGGATGTCCGGGCGCATAAATCGGATCGGTGTGCAATGTCAGCCGCGCGTCGTGGAATTCGATGCCCTGCAGTGCGGCCTTCTGCGATGCTGCCTCGGGCAGGCCCGCCAGCAGTTGCAGCGTGTTTGGACCGGACGAGGCAAACACGAGATCGTCGACTGTGACGACGGTGCCGCCGGCACAATGCAACTGGAAGCCGCCAACAGAATTCCGCGCAACATGTTCAACCGCAGCGTTGGTCTGCACCTGTACCGTCGAGCACAGGTCGAGCAGGCGTCTCAGGACCTCACCCATTCCCGGTGTGAGCACGTAGTAGAGCAGCGGATCGAGGGGATTGGGCGGCAGTGCTTTCGCCGCGAAGATCATCGCCGCGCGTGCGGACAGACCCCGCGCCTGTTCGATGCTGCCTGAAAACAACGAGGCCGCCCACGGCAGCAGCATCCCTTCCCATTGATCGCGCGACAGGCCGAGCGTCGGCAGCCAGTGGCCGAGGGTGAGCGCGAAACTGGCCCCCTGCTGCTCGCGGACGCGCGCCGCCGCGAAGCAGGTCGCGAACGCCGCCGTGCCGGCGCTGTTCCATGCTGCCAGCAGCGGCCATACCCGATTGGGCAGCACCGGAGAGACGAATTTCGGCAGCGGATTGCCCTGCACGCCGACCGTGATGGACGCCGCAAACGCGTGTGATCCTCCAGCCTGTGGCGGATACAGACCGAGAGACGACAGCAGCGCGGTGTACAGCGGGTAGGGACCGGGGTGAAAGTACTGCGCGCCGATGTCCACGACGAACTGATGGCCATCGAGATCGACGTCGACGCCTCGCACGTTGCCGCCGATCACCGGCGCAGCTTCGATCAGCGTGACGTCGTAGTGCCCGTCGAGCAGCCAGGCCAGCGACACGCCGGCCATCCCGGCCCCGATGATGCCCACGCGAGGGCGGGCAACGGCTGCTGCGGCCAGTACCGGCGCACCTGCCAAAGCGGCAACCGTGCGCAACATCTCGCGGCGCGTCCAGGACATTTCCATACGCCGAGCTCCTTCGGAGGCGGGAACCTTATCGCAAGAATTGCGAGGATACCAGCTTGCGCGCCCGGCGGCGTCGGTGAAACAAGCGCGATGCCGCTGACGGTCGCCATCAAGGTGGCTTTCATGCGGCAACTCTATATTGAGTCAGTATTGAAGCTGAGAGGCACATGCCAAAGAAAAGCAGTGGCGCTGGACGGCGATTCGAAGCGTTATCCTCGGCGGTGACCGCGTGGAGCGGCAGCAGCACCGCCTTCGCGACGGCGGGGGCTGTCATCCTCGTTTGGGTTGCCACCGGACCGGTCTTCCACTACTCGAATACCTGGCAGCTGGTGATCAACACCGGCACGACGATCGTCACTTTCCTCATGGTTTTTCTGATCCAGCGCTCACAGAACAAGGAGTCGCTGGCGGTGCAATTGAAAATGAACGTACTGGTCGCCGCAATGCAGGGCGCCAGCAACCGTTTGATCGACGTTGAAGACCTCTCGGAGCAGGAGCTTCGCCTCCTGCATACCTACTATCAGCGCCTGGCGGCAATGGCGGAGAGGGACGTGACGCTGACGCAATCGCACTCCGTGGAGGAAGCGGACGAGCTCCACGGCGCCAAGCTCGCCGAGCAGAGCCGCGGCCGCAAACAGCGGCGCTAGCCGGCGGATCGCGAAGAACTGAGCTCGCTCACGCTCGTCCGTCATTCGACGAGTGCAGTACACTTCTGCAGCGTACACACGCAGGATGGAGTCAGATGGCAACACGCAAAGGCGGCACGACACAAACGAAGGCTGATACGAAAACGCCGCGGCCGGCTGCGGCGCCGACGACGAACACGCTTGATCCGCGCGTCGCCGCATTCGCGGAGCAGCTGGGCCGCATCGCGGGTACGATGCAGGCCAAAGCCGAAAGCTGGATGGATCGCGACACGCTCAACAAGCAGATCGCGAGCGTGCGCGATGGCGCCGCGCAGCTCCTCGATCAGCTCGCGCAGGTTGCGGAGGTCGCGCAGTCGGCGGCGAAGTCCTCCGCCGCGGCCGCGCCGGTTGCCCCGGCGAAGGAGCGCAGCGGCGGCGTGGTCGACGCGCCGGGGAAGAAGCATCGCAAGGCGCCGCCCTCAGACCCTGGCGCGAGGCGCGCGAAGGTGCAAGCCGCCAAGATGCGCGAGGCCATGCCCATGGCAAAGACCGGCAAGACGCGCGGCCGCGGCTGAGGCTGCGACCGGGCATCACTGGCCCATCGCCGATTCGCCATGTCGCGCTCAGCGCTGCGCGTTGGCCAGGTCAATGACCGACGACGCGAGCAGGCGAACCTTCTTTTCGTCCTTGGTCGACACCATCGTGTCGAGTGTCGAGGCCAAAGCGGTGAGTGCTGTCTTGCGCTGCGCCCCGCTGCGGCGCTCGGCGTTCGCCAGCGCTGTCCGCGTCGAGGTGATTGCGTCCGCCGGCATTCCCTTCGACCGCTCCAGCTGATCGACAAACGCGCGCGCCAGCGCGAAACTCGGCGGCCACACGAACTTCTGCTGGTGCTGCGTGTTCCAGTAGGTCACTTTGACGGTCTTCGCGGCGGCGAGCTCGTTGGCCGAGAGCAGCGGGTTCGGCATCAGCTCGTAGACGTCGAGGCCGCGCGCGATCTCGGAGCTGACGATCAGTCCGTTGTACCAGTATGCGGACCAGGATCCCCCCGGCGCCAGCCGGTCCGCGGCGACCGGACCGCGATCGAAGAACGCGATCTCCTTCGGATGGCTCGCGTCGGTCCAATCGAACACGGACAACCCTCCCTGGTACCAGGCCTGCACCATCACGTCGCGTCCGGGTATCGGGATGAGCGAACCGTTGTGCGCGACGCAATTCTCCTGCGCCGTCTGCGGCGCCGGCAGCTTGTAGTAGCTCTGGAACTTCAGCTTGTAGTTCTCGATGGTGAAGATGGCGTCGGAGCCCCATTCGAGCTTGTCGGTCTCGCGGCAGCGCGGCGCCGAACCGCCGCCCCATTCGTCGGAGAAGAGGATCTTCGTGCCGTCGTTGTTGAACGTGGCCGAGTGCCAGAACGACATGTTCGGATCGGCGGCGAAGTCGAGCCGCACCGGGTGCGCGGCGTCGCGGATGTCGAGCAGCAGGCCGAGGCCCGCGCAGGCGCCCCCGGCGAGGCCGAGCTCGGGATAGACGGTGATGTCGTGACACTGGTTCGGACCGGTGGGCGGTCCCTGGGGTCCGCGGCCGGGTCCACCCCCCGGGGCTGCCGGAGGCGCCCCGGGAGCCGCTGCTGCTGCGGCTCCCGCGACGGCCGGTTCGGCGGCCGCGTCCGGCGCACCCGCACCCGCAGGCGTTCCCGCCGCGGCGTTGCCGCGACCGAGCGCGTCACGCTCGGCGTTGCGCGGCTGCACCGGCAGCGCGTTGAAGATGCGCGGCGAGCTGACGATCGCCGCCGTCTCCGGCGCCGCGAGCGGCACCTTGATCACCTCCAGCCGGAAGCGCGCCGTGTTCGGATCGTCGATGCCGCCATCGGCGCATCCCGCCAGTTCCTCCGCCGATCGCACGCCCGATGTGCCCGAGACATAGATGTAAACGTTGTCGTTGTCGCCCGGCTGCGTCACCACCGTGTGGGTGTGCGACCCGCGGCACGTCTGCACGCTCGTGACCAGCTTCGGCTTCTTCACGTCCGAGATGTCGAACACGCGGATACCGCGTACGCGGTCCTTGCTGATGGGATCCGGCACGCCGCCGAACCCGCAATCGGCCCGGCTGTTCGGCGCTTCGGACGACATGAACAGCAGATTCTTGTAGACCGACACGTCGTTCTGCGACGCCGGGCAGACGTACTGCTGCGCCAGCACCGGGGTCTCCGGATTCGAGATGTCATAGATGTCGAAGCCGTTGTACTGCCCCTGAATCGTGTACTTGCCGCTGAACGCGAGGTCGGAGTGCGTCGCCCCAAGCGACTTGCCGGTCGGCGGTGTGGTCGAGACCATGTTCATGTTCCACGCGGCCTGCCCCGCATCCCACCACCCGGCTTTCAGGCCGACGCGCGGATCGGGCGTGGGCGCCGTCCCCGAGACGATGGGCGT
>JANPCT010000255.1:0-5026 GCA_031431095.1 Acidobacteriota bacterium
CGCGGACGTTGCTCTGAACGATCACCATTCGCTCGGCGTTCTCGTGATTGATCAGCTCGGGGCCTTCCACCACCTTGACCGCCGCCACCTGCGACAGGGCGATCTTTCCCTGGGACGGCGTGGTCAGCACGATCCGGCCGATCGCCTCGGGAGTGCCGCGGTAGACGTCGGCCAGACGGACGATCACTGGGAAGCGCTTCCGCCCGTCGATGATCTCGGTGACCTGCCGGCCGCCGACCCCGGTCTCGACCCCGGCGCGCACATCAGCGATGTTGAGGCCGTAGCGCGCCAGGGCGCCCCGATCGATCGCCAGCTCAACCTGCATGGCGCCGGCGCTGACGTCGACCGACACGTCCGCGGCGCCGCGCACGGTGGCGATGACATCGCGGACCTCAGACGCCTTTTTCTCGAGGACGGCCAGGTCCTCGCCGAAGACCTTCACGCCCAGCTCGGTGCGGACACCGGAGATCGCCTCGTCCAGGCGCATCGCCATCGGCGCGGTGAAGTTGTAATCGATGCCAGGAATTTCCTTGAGCACGGCGTCCATCTTCTCGATCAGCGCCTCGTTGGAGGTGACCTTCCACTGATCGCGCGGTCTCAGCATCACGTAGACATCGCCGGCGTAGAGCCCCATCGTCTCCGTCGCGAGCTCGGGCCGGCCCAGCTTGGTCACGATGCTCTGGACCTCGGGCAGCGCCATCAGCGATCGCTCGACCTCCTTCGCGATCATCATCCCCTGCGAGAGCGAGGTACTCGGCAACCGGCGCGTCTCGATGAGCATCGATCCTTCATCAAGCTTCGGCATGAACTCGGTGCCCAGGTACGGGACCGACGCGACCGACGCGATCAGCAGGACCAGGGCAGAGAGTACGACGACGGCCCGGTGGGTTAGACTCCAGGCCAGCGAGGCGCTATAGCGGCGGCGAACCGCCTCGAACCATCGGGACGGCTTCTCCGAAACCCGCGTGAGCAGGAACGACGAGAGCATGGGGATGTACGTGAGCGCCAGCGCCAGGGAGCCGATAACGGCGACGCAGACGGTGATCGCCATCGGCGCGAACATTCGTCCTTCCAAGCCCTCGAGCGAGAAGATGGGCAGATATACGGCGATTATGATGAATACCCCGAACACGATTGGACGGCCGACTTCCACCGCCGCGTCGCGAATCAACCGGCGGCGCGGTTCCGTCGCCAGGTGTCCCGCGTGCTCGAGCCGCCGCACGAAGTTCTCGACCATGACGACCGAGGCATCGACCAGCAGGCCGAAATCGAGAGCGCCGAGACTCATCAGGTTCGCGGAAATGCCGGCCCGCTCCATCACGAAGAAGGCGAACAGCAGCGACAACGGGATGACCGAGGCCGTGATCAGCGAGGCGCGCAGGTTGCGCAAAAACACGAACAGGATCAGCGTAACGAGCAGCCCGCCTTCGAGCAGGTTCTTGAAGACGGTGTGCGTCGTGCGGTCGACCACTTCTCCCTGGTTGTAGAACGGGCGAATCGTCACGCCCGGCGGCATCAGCGTCCGGACCTCTTTGAGACGGTCCTCGACCAGGCCGACGACTTCCTTGCCATTGGCCCCCTTGAGCATGACGATCATGCCGGAGAGGGTCTCGCCGCGGCCCTCACGGGACACGGCCCCTTCGCGCGGCATCGGGCCTGTCGCCACCGACGCAACGTCGCGGACGTAGATCGGCGTGCCGCCGCGCGTCACGACGACGACGTTGCCGATGTCGGTCTCGTTTGCGAGGCGGCCCAGGCCGCGGATGGTGAACCGCTCCCCTTTCGTCTCGATGTATCCGGCGCCGAAGTTGCCGTTGTTGTCCGCGAGGGCGCGCTCGACATCGGCGAGCGTGAGTTCGTAGCCGGCCAGCCGCGCGGGATCAACGTTGACGTGGTACTGCTGGACCATCCCGCCCCACGAGTTCACGTCGGCCACGCCAGGCAGCGTGCGGAGCTGGGGCTTGATGATGTACTCCTGGATGTTCTTGAGCTCCATCAGCGACACGATGTCGGACTCGACGAGATACTGAAACACCTCCCCCATCGGGGTCGCCGGGGGCCCGAGCGTCGGGCGCACGCCGTCGGGCAGACCCGACACGTCCTGCATGCGCTGCTGGACTTGGGCCCGCGCGAAGTACAAGTCGACATCGTCCTCATAGGAGACCGTGACGACGGAGAGGCCCGCCTTGGAAATCGAGCGGACGCCCTGCGTGCGCGGCAGCCCCATCATCGAGGCTTCCATCGGGTAGCTGACGAGGTTCTCGACCTCGTTGGGCGACAGGCCTGGCACCACCGTGATGACCTGCACCTGATTCGGCGTGAGGTCCGGAAAGGCGTCGACGTTGATGTTGCCGAGGGCCCAGGTGCCAAGGCCGATCAGCAACAGCGTCACGGCGATGACGGCGAGACGGAATCGAATGGCGCCGGAAATAATGGATTCGATCATCAGGGCCCCTTAGCCTTCGGCCATCTTGCCGCGCGCGAATTCCGACTTCACGGCGAAGGCGCCGTCCACGACGATCATGTCCCCCGGCTGCACGCCCTTGAGGATGGCCGTGCGCCCGGCCTGCTTTGGCCCCAGCTCGACGGCCCGCCGCGTCATGACGGCGCCACCCTTGCCGTCCGGCTTCGCCACGAAGATGACCGGCTTCTCGTCGAGTAACTGGACGGCGGCGTCGGGCACGGTGACGAGTGTCGCCGCCACCCCTTCCACCCAGACGGTGGCGAACATCCCGGGTTTGAGCTTGCCGCCGGCGCTGTTGACCAGGGCGCGGACAGGCAGCGTGCGCGTCTGGGAATCGAGCGCGGCACCGACGCTCTGGATCCGGGCGTCGAACCGCTGCTCGCCGAACGCGGGCACGCTGAAGACGACCCGCTGGGCGCGCGTCAGCGCAGATGCCACGCTTTCCGTGGCCGCGATGTCCAGCCAGAGTGACGAGAGGTCGGTGATCGTGACGAGCGGGGCACCGGGCTCGACGACCGTGCCCGGCACCGCGTCGCGAGCGACGACCACGCCGGCGGCTGGCGCACGGAGCACGACCTCGCCCGACCCGTCGGCGCCGCCGTACTCACGGAGTGTGGTGCGGGCGCGCGTGACCTCGGCCTGCGCCTGCGTCCGCGCGGCTTCCGCGAGCTGCTCGTCGGTGCGGGCGCGCTCGACCTCCTGCGCCGCGATCGCCTTGAGCTCGAGCAGCCGCTCGGCGCGTTCGCGGGCGCGCTTCGCGAAGTTGACCGCGGCCTCGTGCGAGTTCAGCTCGGCGACCGCCTTGGCCTCGTCGGCCCGCGCCGAGACCGCTTCGGGGCTTCGCAGTGACACCAGCGACTGACCGCGCGCCACGCGGTCGCCGAGTTTCACATGCACGGTCGTCACGCGCCCCGGCAAGGGTGCGCTCACCCGCGTGGTGTGGTCGTCGTCGGGCACCAGGCGTCCGGGCAACTCGGTGTGGCTGCCGACCGCTTCGGACGTGGCGGCCGCCCATTTCACGCCGCCGTGCGCTATCTGGTCCGGGGTGAACGTCACGGTCGTGGTGTTCGCCGGGGGCACGGCCTTCTTTTCTTCGGCGGGCGGCGCGGACGATCCGCACGCAGCGCAGGTGGCCAGCAGCGTCGCGGCGAGGGCCGCGCGGGTGAGTCTCGTGGTCATAGCGGTCATTTCGTCCTGTTCTGCAGCGGCTCGTCGCCGGCCGCGATCGACAGCTCGATCAGGCTCTGGCGCGCCGCGAAAGCGGCCCGGAAATACATCATTCGCGCGTCGGACAGCGTCCGGGTCGCGTCGAGAACCTGGAGGAGCGTGGCGCCTCCCTCCTGATAGGCGGCCAGGGTGAGACGCCGCAGGTCGGCCGCCCGCTCGACCAGGGTCCGCGGCGCGCCGCCGAGGGCGGCCGAGAGCCGCCGCGCGGCTTCGTATGCGGACTCAATCTCGGTCTCGATGACCTGGGTCGCGGCGTCCATCTCGCGTTCCGCGGACAGGCGCGCCGCCGTCGCCCGCTGAACTTCACCCTTATTCCGATCAAACAGGGGTAGCGGCAGGCTGACACCGGCGATGAGCGAGCTCCTGCCCGCCGACTGCTTGAAGCCGATGGTGGCGCCCAGCTCCCGCACGAACAGGCGTCGCTGGTACTCCGTCTCGGCGGTGGCCGCCTCGATGCGGGCCCGCGCCGACGTCAGCTCTGGGCGGCGGGTGCGGGCCTGGGTGAGCAGGGACGAGAGCGCCTCGAGCGGCGATGCAGGCACGAGCGCGGCAGGAACGGTCGACACCCGCAGGCTCGCGAGGTCGACCGGCGCCCGGTTTCCGAGGAAACGCCGGAGCTCGACCCGCGCGCGCGCGAGGTCCGCTTCGGCGATCGCCGCCTCGAGGACCGCGCGATCGATTTCGATCTGGACGCGCAGCAACTCGACCTCCGCCGTCGCGCCCTGGGAGACGCGCGCGCGGTTGTACTCGGCGAGCCGATCCAGCGCGGCACGGTTCTCCGCGGCCGTCTCGACCGCAATCTGTGACAGGGCGACACGGAAGAACGCCCGCGCCGCCTCCAGCGACAGCTGTCGTTGCACGGTCACGACGTCAGCCCTGGCCGCCGCGATCTCCTGATCCGCGCGACGGACGCGCGGAGCCCGCTGAAAGAGCGGCTCGAGCGGAATGGTCCCGTAGGTGGAGGCTTCGCGATCGAGTCCGGACGGCGCCCCAATCAGCGAGAAGGACGAGTTCTCAATCCAGTGCGTGAACACGGGATTGGTCCACGCACCCGCGGTACGGCGGGCGCCAGCCGCGGCGTCGACCCGGGCCTGCGCCGCCTGCACCTGCGGGTGCCCGACGGCGGCGGCCTCGACGACTTCCTCCAGTGTCCACTCGTGAATGGGGGCCGGTCCGAGTTGTGCCAGCGCCAGGCGCGGCGCGGCCACGAGCAGACAGAACATAACGCCGCGACAGGCAATCAGCCTCACAACCCCTCCACCACAATCACCAGAAAGCGCGCGGACACGCGCGCCCGCGACAACGGAGTCGCGTGGCGCGGCAAACGCACAGGCG
>JANPCT010000256.1:0-8488 GCA_031431095.1 Acidobacteriota bacterium
AAGCTCGAGAACATCAAGATCGAGGACCTCGGCAAGGCCAAGAAGGTCACGATCGACAAGGACAACACGACGATCGTCGAAGGGTCCGGCGCGCAGAAGGACATCGAAGGCCGCGTCAAGCAGATCCGGACGCAGGTCGAGGAGACCACCTCGGACTACGATCGTGAAAAGCTCCAGGAACGTCTCGCCAAGCTCGTCGGCGGCGTTGCCGTCATCAAGGTCGGTGCGGCCACCGAAACCGAGATGAAGGAGAAGAAGGCGCGCGTCGAAGACGCGATGCACGCGACCAAGGCGGCCGTCGAAGAGGGGATCGTTCCCGGCGGCGGCGTGGCGCTCATCCGCGCCGGCAAGGCGCTCGATTCGCTGAAGCTCGAAGGCGACCAGGCCGTCGGCGTGGCGCTGATCCGCAAGGCGATCGAAGAGCCGCTCCGCTGGATCGCGACCAACGCCGGCCAGGAAGGCTCCATCGTCGTGTCGCGCGTCAAGGAATCGAAGGGCGAAGAAGGCTACAACGCGTTCTCGGACAAATACGAGAACCTCGTGGCTGCCGGCGTCATCGATCCCGTCAAGGTCGTCCGCACGGCGCTGCAGAACGCGGCGTCGATCGCCTCTCTCCTCCTCACGACGGAAGCGCTCGTCACCGAGATTCCGGAAGAGAAGAAGGACTCCGGCGCGGGCCACGGCGGCCCCGGCGGCGGCGGCATGGGCGGCATGTACTAACGCTCGTAATCGGCGAGAAGGGCCGGCTGGAGCAATCCAGCCGGCCCTTTTCTTTTGTGATGAAGCGGAATCGCGACGATCGCCCCGAGCCCACCCGGCGCTCGACGGAGAACGCCAATCGCCAATCCGTGCAATCATCAATCAACAATCATGCGCTTCCTCCTCCGCCTCCTCTTGAACGGTGTCGCGGTCTTTCTCGCCGCCCAGTTGATTCCCGGGCTGCGCGTGGCCAGCATCGGCGCCGCGCTGGCGGCGGGTGTGGTACTGGGCCTGGTCAACGCGGTGATTCGGCCGGTGCTGATTCTGCTGACGCTGCCGGCCACCATCCTCACGCTCGGACTGTTCATCTTCGTGGTGAATGCGATCTGCCTGGCGCTCGCCGCGTGGTTCGTTCCCGGCTTCACGATCAGCGGCATCGGCTCGGCGCTCGTGGGCGCGCTCGTAATCAGCGTCATCAGCTGGCTTCTGAGCGTCGTTCTCGGCGATAAAAAGCGGGACTGACACTCCTGAAAGCAGTAATGCCGACTGGGAGTAACCCCAGCCGGCATTCTGCAATCGCCGAACGATAAAGAAACGTCAGCCGCGCTGCGCGTTCGACGTCTCCTTGGTCGGGAACGACTTGGGAACCTCGAAGCCCTTGCGGTATTCCCGCGTCAGCAGTTCGTTGGCCCTCTTGTTGTCCTTGACCGTCTCGGTCTTGCCGTCGAACAGCAGCGCATCGCCCACTCGATACGAGATGTTCGCGAGATGCGGGAGTGTGGACGACAGGTGGCCTTCCAGGATGTCGCACGTCAGGATCTTCGGATCGTTCGCGCGAATCGCGTCGATGAAGTTCTGATAGTGCGGACTCTCCACCGTCGTCAGCCCGACCGGCTCGGAGCTGACGTCCTTCGTGTCGGAACCAGGGCCCTTCTCGTTCTTCGCGCCGACCGCACCCATGTACGACTGCCATTTGGTGCCGGTCTCGTCGATGGTCAGCCATCCCTTCGAGCCGAAGAAGATGTTGCCGATGCGGATGCCGCCCTCGTCTGGCGTGTGCTCGCCGCGCGTGCCGAACTCGAGGATTGTCCCGTCGGCATACTCGAACATCGCCGTCTGCATGTCGGGGGTTTCCTGTGCGGTCGGCTGGCCGCCGAAGTAGCCGCCCATCGAGCTGATCTTGACGGGATGCTCCTGCTTGCCGAGGCCCCAGCGCGCGATGTCGAACTGGTGCGGACCCTGGTTGCCGGTGTCGCCGTTGCCGAAATCCCACTGCCAGTGCCAGTTGTAATGGAACCGGTTGCGGTTGAACGGCCGCGACGGCGCCGGGCCGATCCACATGTTGTAGTCCACCTTCGAGAGGTACTCCGCCGTGTACGGCCCCTCGTTACCGTTCCCTCCCACCGTGAAGGAATGCGGCTTGTCGGTGGCGGCCATCGGTCCATCGGGATACTTCCCGATGTTCGGCCGCGGCTTGAAGCACAGGCCGCGCGCCATGTAGACCTTTCCGATGTTGCCATCCTGCATGAACTTGATGGCCTTGACCACGCCCGGACGGCTGCGGTTCATGGTGCCGACCTGCATGATCCGCCCGTAGGCGCGCGCCGCGCTCGTCATCTGGCGGCCTTCCCACACGGTGTGGGACGCCGGCTTCTCGATGTACACGTGCTTGCCCGCCTGCGCGGCCCAGATCGAGGCGAGCGCATGCCAGTGATTCGGGACGGCGATGACGACGGCATCGATGTCCTTGTCGTCGAGGACGCGGCGGAAATCCTGGACGAAGTTGGGCTTGAAGGTCGCGACGTCCTTCAGGGTCGGGTCGTTCGCGCGCGACGCAAAGAGGTTTTCGTCAACGTCGCAGAGCGTCTTGATCTCGACGTTCTTCAGTTTCGCGAAGCCGCGCTTCAGCGAATTACCCTGCCCGTGAATGCCGATGCTGGCGGTGACGACCTTGTCGTTGGCGCCGAGAACACGGCTGCCGACGGACGGTGCAGCACCGACACGCGTCCCAAAAAGTTCGGCGCCGACGACGACGCCGGCCGCCGCAACGCCGAGGCGTGACGTAAAGTCGCGCCGTGTAATGCCGCTCTGGTCTTTGGGATCGCTGGCCAACGGAAACCTCCTCTGAATTTCGCCGGGACCGAAACGCCCGGACGCGCCGAATCTTAGCACGTACAGACGTGCTTTCCCTTGACGTGACCGCTAAAGAAACGGGGGCTGGTGAAGCTCAGCGGAGGGTAAATGTCAGTTCGACGCTGACGCGCACCGGGACAGGCTGCCCTTTGTAGAGACCGGGACGGAAGCGCCACTGTTTCACGGCAATGATCGCCTGCTGATCGAGGCCGAAGGTCGAGTCGAGCGACCGTGTGATCTTGATCCTGTTCGGGTCGATACTGCCGTCCGCCAACACCACCGCGTCCATCTCGACCACACCCTGGAGTTTGGCGCGCATAGCGTCGCCCGTGTAGTTTGGCTTCACTTCCCGGATCAGTACCGGCGAAGAGACGCCGTTGCCGATCTCGTAGGTGCCGCCGCCGAAGCCACCGCCGCTGCCCTCCCCGACGCCTGACCCCGAGCCGGTGCCAATGCCCGTCCCTCTCCCGCCGCCGGCCATTCCAACGCCGGGCGCATCGACAGGCGCGAGCGACCCGGGCAGTGTGACGACTGCGGTTGGCGTGGAGACGGGAACGGTGACTTCGGGGGTGACCACGTCAACCGGCTTGGAGACGGGCCTCGGCTCTGCCGGCTTGGCCGCCACGATTTCTGCCTTGCGTGGAGGTTCGGGATCCTTCGGACGTCCGCCGCCGCCCCCGCCCGGGCCTTTCTTCGGCTGATCGAGGAAGATGAAATCAAGCTTTTCGGTAGCCTGATTGACGGTGTGGACGACCTGCGACACGTGGGTGGCGGCATAGATGAGGGCCGCGAGGATGACCACGTGGACGAGAATGGACACGCCCGTGCTTTCCCACCAGCTGGCTCTCAGCTGTTCGGGAGCCGGCATCTCGCCGATCAGTAAGTGTGCGTTTGGGCTGAAACCCTTGAATTCTGCTTCGGGCATGCCGAGGACTGCTGTCATTGTGGCCGAGCGTCTCCTGAACCGCAACTGCAATAAGGATGCTAGAACGGCTGCCGGAAAATCCTCGGAAACGCTTCCAGCCAGCGGATTTCCGTCCTTTGGTTAGGACGCCTGGTCATCGGGATTGGTCGCGGTAGGCTGTGGTGCAAATGCGCGCTTTCGACGTGGTGATTGCGGGCGCCGGCCCGGCCGGCTGCGTAGCGGCGCGTGACCTGGCGCGATCCGGAGCCCGGGTCGCGCTGATCGATGGCAGTCATCCGCGCGAAAAGGCGTGCGGCGGCGGCGTGACGAGCCGCGCACTCCGGCTCATCGGTGGCAACGCAGTCGTCACCGCTGCCCAGCCGATCGACGCGATCACCTTCGAAGCTGCAGGCTGCCGCGTTCAGGTCTGCCTGCCGGACACCGGGGTGCTGGGAGTGTATTCACGGGCCGCGTTCGACGCCGACCTGCTGCGCCAGGCGACGGACGCGGGCGTTGTGCATGTGCCGGCCCGCGTCGGGGCGATTGCGCGGCACGGCGCCGCGTGGGACGTCAGCACCGGGAGCGCCATACTCTCGGCGCCCTGGCTGCTCGGTGCGGATGGTCCGGCTGGTGTGGTGAGAAAGCAGGTATTCCGCCCGTTCGCCCGCCGGCAGTTATCCATTGCCGCAGGGTCGTTCGTCGACGGCGTGAGCGTCCGCGATATCGTCATCGGCTTCACCGATGAACCGAGCGGGTATTTGTGGTCCTTTCCTCGTCCAGGACACCTTGCGGTCGGAAGCTGTGCCCAGGCAACCGAAACGACGACCGCCGAGATGCACCGCGTCACCGATCAATGGCTGGATCGCTACGCGCCGGCGGCCAATCGCCCGCGGCTGCGGTATGCCTGGCCGATCCCCTCGCTCGAGGCGAGGGACGTCGACGCCGAGCGGCCGGCCGGCGACGGCTGGATGCTGCTTGGTGACGCCGCCGGACTGGTCGATCCGATTACCCGCGAGGGGATTTTTTTCGCGCTGCGCTCCGGGATTCTTGCCGCCGAGGCGCTGCAACGGACGTCTCCCGCGCGGCACTACGAAGACAGCGTGCGCGACGAATTGCACGGCGAACTCCGGCGCGCGGCACGATTGAAGGCCGGGTTCTTCCGCCCAAGGTTCACGCGCTTGATGATCGACGCGCTGGCGAGAAGTGCCGCCATCCAGGACGTCATGGTGGATCTCGTCGCCGGCCGCCAGACCTACGCCGGCCTCCGGCGTCGGCTGCTGGGCACGCTGGAGTTCGACCTGATGGTGCGCGTCCTGTTCGGGTAGCGCTCACTTCGCGAGATATCCGTCCCGCGAGCGCACCGTCACCGTTGGACGGTTGACACGCACCGTGATCGTCCGCCACTGTTCCTCGCCGCGGACGATCGCGCGTGACGGGGTGTAGCCGAGCAGATACTGATGCCGCAACTCGGCGGCGATCGTTCGCATGACCGCGTTCAGCTCCGCCGGCGCGCGCGGCTGCGACGACCTGCCGCCGGTCAATGCGGCGAGCTCGGCGAACAGCGGCGGACGCGCGCGGCCGATCGCGACCGGATAGATCATCACATCAGATCGGCGCGCACGGTCGAGCGCCTCCCCGGCACTCGCCTTGCTGTAGCGATCGTTGCCGTCGGACAGCAGGACGAGAGCGCGGCGCCCTTTCGCCGCCTGGACCTCGTCGATCGATTGAATGATGGCATCGTGCAGCCCCGTCGTCCCCCACGGCTTGATCGCCGACAGCGCGCGCAGCTGCGCGGGGCGGTCGGCAGACAAAGGCGCGAGCACTTCGATTTCAGAGCCGATGCCGACGATCATCGACTGGTCGCCGGGCCTGAGTTCGCCAAGGAAGGTCCGCGCGGCGCTGAGCGATGACGGGAGCCCCGTCGCACCGACGCTGAAGCTGCGATCGATCGCCAGCGCGACGGACAGCGGAAAATCTCCCTCCGCGAACGCGGAGAGGGTCTGAGACTCGCCGTCCTCCACGACGGTGAAGTCAGCGCGCTTCAGCCCGATCACCGGCTTCCCCGCCGCGTCGGTCACGGCGGCGTAGACCTCGACAAGGTTCACGCCGGAGCTGAACTGGACGGCCCCGGCGGGCCAGCCGGCCAGAAGGGCCAGCGCCAGGGCCATGGCCATGGACATGGACGCCCGCCCTCCGGTCAATAGTCGCGGAGGCCGAACCTTCCCTCCGGCGCGCGGTGCATGAAGGAGGGTGGTAGAATCAGCCTGTTCCTCGTAATCGAAAGGTAACGCCATGTTTGGCAGTCTCGGGCTTCCGGAACTCATCATCATTCTCCTGATCATCATCCTGATCTTCGGGGCGAACCGCCTGCCGGAAATCGGACGTGGGATCGGAAAGGGCATCAAAAACTTCAAGGAATCCACGCGCGACGGCCAGAACGACACGAAAGTCTAAAGCACCACCCGCGCGTCGCCGACGCGGCGTGTGACCCGCTCGCGGTCCAGCCATTCGAGGAGCGGGATCGCATATTTTCGCGACACTCCGTAGCGTTCCTTGAACCCCGCGACGTCGACTTTCACCGGCGTCCCTTGCCCTTTCAGGTCGCGGACCTCCTGCTTCAATTGCTCCAGCGCTGCCGCGTGAAAGAGCAGCGTGTCTACCCTGACAAGCGTCTTCTCCCGGACGAGCAGCTTCGAGATGCGATCGGCAACGGCCGCCGGAACGCCGGCAGCGGACGCCGCGCCCGCGACATCGGGCGGCGCGAGCCCGGCGGTCCGGAACACCCGGTCCAACCCTTCGTGCGCGCGCGCCTCCTCCGCGGTCAGCGAAACTCCGCGGCCAGGCTGTGCCAGGCGGTCGCGGCCGGTGACCTTCCCTTGAGCGATCAGCCGGCGCAGCACGTCCTCGAACAAGGCGTGCGGCGCCTGGCCGAAGATCCGTTCGCGTGCTTCCTCGCGCGGCAGCCCCTCCACAATCGGATTACTCCGATGATGTTCCGCAATCGCCGCCAGCAGCCGTCGCTCGAGCGTCTCGACCACCGTGGCGCTGAACACCTCGCGACCGACCGCAGCGAGGGCCCCGGCCTTCACGAGATCCGCGCAGACACGGGAAACATCCGCGGTCGTCATGCCCGCGCGCCGCGACAGCGCCTCGGCATCAAGGCCGCTGGCGCCTCGCTCCTGCACGAACGCGACCACCGCCTGCTCGTCACCACCATTCAGGCGGGTGAATCTTTCGGCTGCCGCAAGAGTTCTGATCGGTGTGCGCGCGGGCACTGGATCGAGCACCAGGCCGCCACCAACCGTGATGCTGGGTGAGTACTGCCGGAGGATGAACCGATCGCCGCGTGTCAGCACGGCGGGCGCCTCGAGCCGTATGCGAGCGAACCCGCGGCCGCCAGGCGGCAACTCGATCAACGCAGCCGCGCTCAGTCCAGCCCTCGTTGCTGCCGCCCCGTCGGCATGCAGATTCGGCGACGCGGATCGTTCCCCCTCATCCGCGTTCGCCTCGCCTGCGCCGCGAGCGGTGGCCAGCGCCACGCGCCCCAGAAGTTCGGTCGTGCCGTGATGGAATCGCACGCGCGCGCCGTGCCGCAGCGGTTTGGCGCCTGGAAGCAAGTCGACGACGGCATCGAACCGGCGCGTCACCTCGAATGCGCCCGCGACCGTGAGCGTGTCGCCGCGCGCGATGTCTGCCACGTCGACCCCCCCGAGGTTGACCGCCACTCGCCTCCCGGCGTGCGCCGCCAGCTGTGACGCGCCGTGCACCTGGACGCCGCGAACCTTCACCCGATGCCCGGCGGGAAGGATCACCAGTTCCTCGTCGAGGCGGATGGCTCCACACGCGAGTGTGCCGGTCACGACGGTGCCAAAGCCGCGCATCGAAAACACCCGGTCGATGGGAAGACGCGGCGCCCCCCCTTCCTGCCGCACGGGCATCGCGGCGGCAAGCGCCGCCAGGCTGGCACGCAGCGCTTCGAGGCCCGCGCCGGTTCTCGACGACACCGCGACGATCGGCGCGTTCTCGAGGGCGGAACCCGCCACCAGCTCGCGCGCCTCCAGATGTGCCAGCGCCAGGGTGTCGGCGTCCACGAGGTCGGCCTTGGTCAACGCGACGACACCGGCGCGCATCTGCAGCAGCCGGCAGATCGCGAAATGCTCGCGCGTCTGCGGCATCACCGATTCGTCGGCCGCAATGACGAGCAGCACCGCGTCGATGCCGCTGAGTCCCGCGAGCATGTTCTTGACGAAGCGTTCGTGGCCTGGCACGTCGACAAACGCCATGTCGAACCCGCCGACCTGCGCGTGCGCGAACCCGAGATCGATGGTGATCCCGCGGGCCTTCTCCTCTTTCAAGCGATCGGGATCCGTCCCGGTCAACGCCATCACCAGCGCGCTCTTCCCGTGGTCGATGTGCCCGGCCGTGCCGATGACGATGGAGCGGGCGGTCAACGGGTCCGCCGCTTCCCCTTCCGCTCGTTCTTCCCCGGGCGCTGCTTGCGCTTGCCCGCCTTCATGTGACGCTCGGACTTGGGCTGTGCCTTGCTGCGGCGGGGTCCGCGGTTGTCCTCGGACGCGCGGACCCGATCGAGAATGCCGACAATCCCGAGGTCGATCTGGCGCCGCTCCATGTCGACCTTGACAATCTGCACGCGGACGCGATCGCCCAGGCGATAGAGCTTCTTGCTGTTCTCGCCGAACAGCGCATGCTGGGTCTCGCGATACCGGTAGTAGTCGTCCGCCATGGTCGTGA
>JANPCT010000257.1:0-1918 GCA_031431095.1 Acidobacteriota bacterium
CATTCGTCGAGCGGCTGCAGCCGGACGTCCTCCATGCCCACGACACGTTCGGCATCATGTCCCGGCGCATCGATCGGCCGCGCGTCCTCACGATTCACGGCTTCATTCACGGTGACACCCGCGTCGGCGGCGGCAAGCGCCGGTTTCTGCGTTCGCTCGCATGGCGTCAGGCGGAACATCGGGCCTGGGCATCATTCCCCAACATCATTTCCATCAGTCCCTACGTTCGTGAACGGCTGGCCGGAATCGCGCCCGGACGGATTGTCGATATCGAGAACCCGATCGACCCTGTGTTCTTCGCACGTCAACGGCGGGAGGGGCCTCCGGTCATCTTCACCGCCGGCGTCATTTGCAGGCGGAAGAATCCTGGCGCGCTGGTCGAAGCGCTCGCGCTGCTGCGCAAGCGTGGTTCGGAGGTACGGCTCAGGATTGCGGGAGGCACGACCGAGCCGGCGTATATGGCCGCCCTCGACACGAGGGTTCGCGATCTCGGCCTGGAACGCTCGGTTGACCTCATCGGTCCGTGCGGTGTCGACGCCATCGCGTCTGAGCTCGAAGGCGCGACCATATTCGCGCTGGTGTCACGCGAGGAGAACGCGCCCCTCGGGATTGAAGAGGCAATGGCGGTGGGTGTTCCGGTCGTGGCCTCCAACCGTTGCGGCATGCCGTATCAGGTCAGGGATGGGGAAACGGGTCTGCTCGTCGATCCGGAGGATCCGGAAGACATCGCCGCACGTTGCGGCGAGCTGCTGCGTGACGAGGCATTCCGCCATCGTGCAGGCGCGCAGGCCAGGCAGCAGGCCCGCGACCGGTTTCACCCGGACGCGGTCTCCCGCCTGACGGCGCGTCTCTACCGGCGCATTGCCGGCGTCAGCGGATGATTCGGACGTTCCGCGGCGCCGTCGGTGCGCCCGACTGGAATTCAGCCGCGCCGAGATCCACCGACCCGCCGATCAATCGCGGACTGTCGGTGTAGTCGGTCAGGATGTCAACCCCGTAGAGCGCCTTGAACTGATCGTAGACCGGATGCGGCTGCCCGCGATCGATTGCCGGGGACCCGAGCATCACCCGGAAGTCGGCGGCCGCAGCACTCACGAACAGCGGATCGCCGGTCCAACAGTTGGTCACGGACGAGCAGCCGAGGATACTGCCGCCGACGCGGATGCGCGTCTCTCCGCTCAAGAGATTGTTCGAAACCTTCGACATCCCGAGCGCGAGCGACGACGAGAATCCGATCTGGTGCGACGCCTGGGTCAGACCGCCGACGACGTTGTTGACGATCTCGGTGGCCGTGCTACCGCTGCCGTACGAGATGCCGGCGTCGGAATTCCAGACCGTGTTGTTCACGAACACCGACCCCTGCGTCTCGCCATAGGTGAGGATGCCGGCGCCGGTGTAGAGCGTCGTCGGCGAATACCCGGTATCGGTGGCCGCGTGGCGAATACCGGTGACCACGTTGCCGATTACGGCGAAGCCCTTGGCGAACGTGCAGACGATGCCCAGCGTGGAGGCCGCGACCACGTTGCCGATGACCCAGACGCGCTCCGGTCCGTTGTGCACCACGATTGCCTCGCCTGAAGAGGAGTCTCGCGGAATGTAGCCGTAGATGATGTTCTGCGAGAGGATGACGTCGCGTGACTGCTTGACGTCGATGCCGTTCTCGCGATCCTCGTGCATTTGGTTGCGCCCGACGTAGACGAAGCGCGCCCACGGCTCGGTACTGGTGGCCGCGCCGACGAGGACGGCGTCGCCGCCGTTGTGATGAATGTTGTTGTCGATAATCCAGGCGCGGTTGACGTGCGGCAGAGCGAACACGCCGACGAGATCGATTTCAACCGGACTGTTCGGGTCGCCGTTGTGATGCACTTCGTTGCCGAAGGCGACCACGTCCGTGCCGTCGAGCGCCACCGCGCTGCCG
>JANPCT010000258.1:0-2826 GCA_031431095.1 Acidobacteriota bacterium
CTTTGGTCGTCACCGAGTCGACGACCCACTGCGCCTGCTCGAGGTCGGCGAGAACCGCCTTCGATTCCGCCTCGTTGCCGACCTTGATGTTCGTGCCCGCCTTTTTGAGGAGCCTCGCGTCGAACTCGGGAGGCACGGGTCCGGCCAGCCGCGCCGTCAGGTTCCAGTACTCGTCCGGGATGAAGGCGCCGATCTCGCGTTCGCGATCGCATACGAGCTTGAGCGCGACGGACTGGACGCGGCCGGCGCTGAGGCCGCGGCGTACCTTGTCCCACAGCAGCGGGCTGATCTTGTAGCCGACCAGGCGATCGAGCACGCGACGCGCCTGCTGTGCATCGACCATGTTCTTGTCGATGTCCATCGGCTTGTCGAGCGCGGCGAGCACACCCTTCTTGGTGATCTCGTTGAACATCAACCGCCGGATCTTCTTCTTGTTGACCGTGCCGAGCTCCTCGGCGAGATGCCAGCCGATCGCCTCGCCTTCGCGGTCAGGGTCGGTTGCCATGAAGATGTGGGTCGCCTTCTTGGCTTCGTCCTTCAGTTCCTTGAGGACCTTCTTGCGGCTGGCGATCACCTCATACGTCGGCTCGAAGTCCTCGTCGACGTCGACGCCCAACTTGCTTTTGGGCAGATCTCGGACATGGCCCATCGAGGCGATGACCTTGTAGTCCTTGCCGAGATATTTGTTGATGGTCTTCGCCTTCGCCGGCGACTCGACCACCACGAGTGACTTGGCCATATGTGCTATTTCCGGCTGGCGACGGTATAGCGTCCGCCGGCCACCTTTACTACGTGCCCCCGCATTTCCCACTCGGTCAACCGGGGCAGCAATTTCGAACCGCTTAATCCCAACGTAGCAGACATTTCATCGAGGTCGTACGCTTCACCGGGGGTCAATCCCGCCAGTAAGGCGTCTCTTTTCATGGCGTTGCAGGACATTTCACCGGGCTTATGAACGCCTGTTCCTGGCCCGGCCCTCAAGGCGGGCCACCCCAGCTCTTCCAAGATATCGTCCGCAGTCTCGACGACCTTTGCTCCGTCCTTGAGCAAGGCATGAGATCCCCGGTTGCGGCCGCCGAGGATACTACCCGGTACCGCCATCACGTCCCGATTCTGTTCGAGGGCGCATCGAGCGGTGATCAGGGACCCGCTCTTTTCATTGGCTTCGACCACGACCACCGCCAGCGCGATCCCACTGATCAGCCGGTTGCGTTGCGGAAAGTGCTCGGGCAGCGGCGGCGCGCCGGGGCCAAGCTCACTGACCAAAGCCCCGTCACGACAGATACTTACAGCGAGTTCCCGGTGTTCTGATGGATAAATCACGTCGGGTCCGGAGCCCAGTACCGCGAGTGTGGCGCCGCCGGCCGCCAGACAGCCCCGGTGCGCCGCGCCGTCGGCGCCGCGCGCCAGGCCCGACACGACGAGTATCCGCCGGTCCGCGAGTTCGCCGGCCAGCCGCGCCGCCACTTCCAGTGCGTACGACGTGGCCGCACGCGAACCAACGATCGCAACCGCGGGGCGGGTGAGAACCTCGGCCGCGCCGCGCACCCACAGTGCTGCAGGCGGATCGGCAATGGTTCGCAGTAGCGGCGGGTAGCGCGGGTCTGTCCACGCGATCGCCTCGATGCCGCGGGTCCGTCCGGCATCGAGCAGACGCGCGGCTTCGGCGCGCGCTGTTGTCGCGAGGGCGGGGGGATCGGACGCGGGAGCACAGACGGCAATCACGTCTTCGAGCGTGAGGCCATCGCCACTCGACGACGACTCGCGAAGTTCCTTGAAAACCGCGGCCGCGCGGACGCGCGCGATGCCCGGAAGCACCGACAGGGCGACGACGTCGTTGAGTTCCATGGGGCGTCCTTCGTCAATTGCCGCGACGGCAGCAGGACGCCCGCATGAGAAAAGGGCCGTGCCCGCACTGCTGTGGCAGCGACGATGCCCGACCCCTCTGTCCTTATTATAGGGCCATGGTGTCCACGCCGGCAAACAGGCGGCGGTTACGACGCTCGTATGAATTTACGAAAACGGGCGGAAGTGAGCCGCCCCGGGCGATCGCGGGCCTGATCCGTCCGTGGTACGTGGGTTGCTTTGGGTCTGTGTTATTGTGGCCTTCCCATGCGCCGACTGATTAGCTTCTCAGTCGTTGTCCTTCTCACCGCCACCGCGGTGGTGCACGCCCAGGACCGGGGCAAGTCCAAGGAACAAACCGTCTTCGGCATCAAGGTCGCCCAGAATCAGCTCTGGAACGAGGCCCTGTATCGGTGGCTCAAGGCAACGGAGATCGATCCGACCTACGCCTCGGCCTGGAACAATCTCGCCATCGCCTATGAGCACGAGGGGAAATTCGAGGAGGCGCGGAAGGCCTACGAAAAGGCCCTGCAGCTCGAACCGAAGAACCTCATGATCCGGCAGAACTACGATCTGTTCAAAGAAATCAATGACCGCACGAAACGCCGCGCTGGCAAGTAGCCTCGTTCTCGCGGGCGCGCTCGGCCTGGCGGGCTGCGCCGGGTTCTATGAGATCCCGATCGAGACGCCGATCCAGCCCAAGATGGACGTGACGGCGTTCCAGCGCGTGCTCGTGGCCGGCTTCATCAGCGGTGGGACGGACGACGTCGACGCCAACCTCGAGACCGTGCGCCTGCTGCGCAGCCAGCTGCGTTCGAAATCGCCGCTGCGCGTCATCGAAGCAGAGGTGTTGCCGCTGGCGGAGATCGCCGCGACCGAGAGCGCAGCGGCGCGCGACAACGGCACCACCATCACGACCACCTCGACGGGTGTCGCCCCGGTCGGTCCGATTCCGACCGCCGATATGGCGCGTCAGCCCGA
>JANPCT010000259.1:0-1733 GCA_031431095.1 Acidobacteriota bacterium
CGCGGTACTGGACGATGGGGAGTGGACGACGAAGGCGGTGAAGGACGGCGCGCCGATGGAGACCTTTAAGGCGCGCGACCTGATGCGGCAGATTGCCGAAGGCACGTGGATCTGCGGCGATCCCGGCATGCAGTTCGACACCACGATCAACGACTGGCACACCTGCCCGAACACGGCGCGCATCAACGCGAGCAACCCGTGCTCCGAGTACATGTTCCTCGACGACACCGCGTGCAATCTCTCGTCGATCAACCTGATGAAGTTCGTCAGGGAAGACGGCGAGTTCGACTGCATCGGCTTCGAGAAGGCGTGCCGGACGATGATCCTGGCGCAGGAGATCCTGGTCGACAACGCCAGCTACCCGACCAGGGACATCGAGCGGAACTCGCATGCCTATCGTCCGCTCGGCCTCGGCTATGCCAACCTGGGCGCGCTGCTCATGTCGCGCGGCCTGCCGTACGACAGCGATGGCGGCCGCGACTATGCCGGCGCGATCACGGCGTTGATGCATGGGGCGGCGTTCGCCGAGTCGTCGCGCGTGGCGCGCGACCATGGCGGTCCGTTCAGCGGCTACGAGAAAAACAAGGAACCCATGCTGCGCGTCATGCGCAAGCATCGCGCCGCCATCAAGGACATCGACAAGACCAACGTCCCCAAGGAGATGCTCGAGGCCGCGAAGGCGGTGTGGGACGAAGTCATCGAGATGGGGGAGCAGCACGGCTTCCGCAACGCGCAGGCGACCGTACTGGCACCGACCGGCACCATCGGCTTCATGATGGATTGCGACACCACTGGTGTCGAGCCCGACATCGCGCTGGTGAAGTACAAGAAGCTCGTCGGCGGCGGGATGATGAAGATCGTCAACCAGACCGTGCCGATGGCGCTCAAGAAGCTGGGCTACTCGCAGGTGCAGATCACCGACATCATCAATTACATCGACGAGAACGAGACCATCGAGGGGGCGCCGCATGTCAAGGAGCCGCACATGGCGGTGTTCGACTGCGCCTTCAAGCCGATGCGCGGCGCGCGGTCGATCCACTACATGGGGCACGTCCGCATGATGGGGGCGACGCAGCCGTTTCTGTCGGGTGCGATCTCCAAGACCGTCAACGTGCCCAAGCACGCCACGGTCGAGGACATCCAGCAGGCCTACATCGATTCCTGGCGCATCGGCGCGAAGGCCGTATCTATCTATAGAGACGGCTCCAAGCGGACGCAGCCGCTCAACACGTCCAAGCAGGCGATCGTCAACGCCGGCGTGCTGCAGAAGGATGCCGCCGGCAACCTCGTCCCGGTCGCCGACGCCGGCCCGCGCCGCCACAAGCTGCCGGACGAGCGCAACGCCATCACCCACAAGTTCGACATCGCCGGCCACGAGGGCTACATCACCGTCGGGCTCTATGAGGACGGCATGCCCGGCGAGATCTTCCTCGTCATGGCGAAGGAAGGCTCGACCATCTCGGGCTTCGCCGACGCCTTCGCGCAGGCGATCAGCTACGCGCTCCAGTACGGCGTGCCGCTGCAGGACCTGGTGGACAAGTTCAGCCACGTCCGCTTCGAGCCGTCCGGGATGACGCGCAACCCCGACGTCCGCTTCGCGAAGTCGATCGTCGATTACCTGTTCCGCTGGATGGCGGCAAAGTTCCTGTCGCCCGAGGCGCAGTTCCGGGCGGGGGTGAACAACCGCGAAGAGGTGACGACGACGCCGGAGCAGCTGGCGCTCGATGTCAAGG
>JANPCT010000260.1:0-7151 GCA_031431095.1 Acidobacteriota bacterium
CGGATTGTCGAGCACGGCAGCGCCGCGAGGCACCTGCGCCTGCCGCCGGTTGACGTCCGGCATCTCGAGGCCGCGTTTCTCGAAGCGCCCACGGATCTTCGCCCCCATGGTTTCGTCGATCGCCATCGTCAGCCCGAGCACCTCGGCGACGACGTCGCGGGTGAGGTCGTCGTCCGTCGGTCCGAGTCCGCCCGTGAGAATGATGAGATCGGTGCGATCGAGCGCCTGCCTCAGCACCGTCGCAAGATCGGCGCGCTCGTCTCCGACCACGCTCTTGATGCGCAGGTCGATGCCGAGTTGCGACAGGCGGCCGGACAGAAACAGTGAATTGGTGTCAGTGCGCGTGGAGCCGAGGAGCTCCGAGCCGACGGCGATGATCTCGGCGGTGCGCGGCGCCATGTCTTTCAATGAATCCATGCCGGGAGCAGCCACATGACGAGGCGCAGCGTCAGGTTCGAATAGATCCCTGCCATCGCATCGTCGGCCATGATGCCAAAGCCGCCGTGAAGTTTTTCGAGGCGATTGGCGGGGTACGGCTTGATGACGTCGAAGACACGGAAGATGACGAACCCGGCAACTGCACCCGACCAGCTCACCGGAATGAACGCCAGCGTGATCAGCATGCCCAGGACTTCGTCGATGACCACCGCCCCGGGGTCGATGCCGCCGAAGAAACGTTCGGCATGCGTGGCCGCCCAGGTACCGATCGCAAACGTCCCGAGAATCAGGCTCGCTTCGAGAAGAGGGGAGCGAGTCCACCAGACGAGCAGATACACGACGAGCCCTGCGGCGGAGCCGACTGTGCCGGGCGCGACTGGAAAGTAGCCGCAGTAGGCAACGGTGGCGAGAAAAACGGCGAGCCGCGTCACGCTTTGACGACCCGCGTATCGGCGAGCCGGTCGTGCAGCGCGCGGCGCTCGTGGCCCAGGAGCGCGGGCAGGAATCCGGCGCCCGCCGGCAGCGCGGACACGAGATAGCCCGCGGCACGGACGATGGCCTGCCCGAAGGACACGCGCTCGGAGGCGGTTGCCGCTGGATCGGCGGGAACGACGCGGGTGCCGGCGGCCATCTTTCCAATCGTCTGGCCGCTCGCGGCAACAAACGTGGCGAGATAGCCGCCGTTGAGCAGGAGCAGGAACGACACGAGCGGCGCCAGCGGCAGGGTGAGCACCTCCGCGTATCGCAGGTCGCAAATCTTCAGCGTAAAGTACACGACGAGCGCATCGATGGCCGCGACGAGCAGGAGATCGATGAGGCCGCCGAGTGCCCGCGCCCCCACCGAAGCGCCCGCATGCCCGGAGTCCATGGCTGGGGCATCGCTGGACGGTAGCGGTCCATCCCCCGCGTCCCGGCCCGTGTCCGGGACGATCGCGATCTCGTCCGTGTCGAGCGCCAGCCTTGGTTCGCGATCGACGCGACTGGTCTCGCGACGCGCTTTTGGCCGTGGAGCAACCGGGGCGGTCCGCCGGACGGCGACCGGCGCGCGCGGCGCCGCTCCGGCCGCGACGAGTGGCGTATCGGGATCGCGTCCGCCCGGTGTGAACAGATCGTTCAGGGTGAAATCGGCAAGTGGTCCGATGGCCTCGGTGCCGTCCTGAATGGCGAGATCGGGATCGGGTGCGTCGGGCACCAGCGAGAAATCGTAGCCGCAGTTGCGGCAGCGCTCCCCGCTATCGAAACTGAAGTACTGACACTTGGGGCATTTCATTTCAGCGGGGGGACGACTGGGTCGCGTGCGCCGCGTCGAGCAGTTGCTGCTGGATCCGGCCGCGCACCTCGTCGGCTTCCGCGCGCAGCGGGTCGCCCGCGCCAACCGCGTCGAGCGCGGCGAGCGCGTCGTGAAGCCGTCCGTTGGCTGCCCATGCGCGGGCGCGCGCGAGCGATACCGCCGACGCCGACGGCACCGGCAGCGACTCTTCAGGCAGCACGAGCGATGCGGAGTTCGCTGACATAGCCGGCGCGCTCCAGGGCCAGACGCCCGACGATCGGGCGATCATGACGAGCACACCCATCGCAAGGCCGATGGCGAGCACGAGGAGCAGCGTCGCGGCGCGGATCCGCGCGGGCTCGTGGAAGGCGTTCGGCTGCCGGCCTCCGTAGCGGCTAACCCCCGGGTGGGTGTAGGGCATCGGATCGAGGTCGAGCACGGCGGGCGCGAGGCGTTCCAGCCGTTCGAGCATGGCGAGCGCTTCTTCCGGACGGGCGCCGCGGTCCAGCGCGGAACGCAGCAGGCGGCGCGCGTCCTCGGTGTCGCCTCGAGAAAACGCGGCGGCGCCGGTCTGCAGGAGTTCCTCGCCCTCGCGCTGGCGCTCTGCGATCGCGCCTCTGGCGCGCTCGATGTACGCACGGGCGCGCGCGTGGCTGCGATCGAGAAACAGCACCCGCGTCCACACGCTGATTGCCAGTTCGTGCTGTCCGCTGAAATAATGGTCGAGGCCGGCAAGAAGCAGTTCTTCGATTCGCGATTCACGCGCGGGCTGGAGCGCGGACGACGGATCGTAATCGCGTAGCGGATCTGCCATCAAAGATGGCGGGATTATACAGGTTCCCATGGCAATCATCGAGTGCATTCCCAATCTCAGCGAGGGGCGCCGGCCCGAAGTCGTCGAGGCGGTCGCCGCCGCCATCCGCGTCGTCCCCGGCGTTCGCCTGCTCGACTATTCGTCCGATGCGTCGCACAACCGATCCGTCTTCACCTTCGCGGGTGATGCCCAGGCGGTCACGGCCGCCGTGATCGCCATTTATGAGCACGCGCTACCTGCGATCGATCTGGGCACCCACAGAGGGGAGCATCCCCGTCTCGGGGCCGTTGACGTCGTGCCCTTCGTGCCTATCGAAGGGGTGAGCATGGAGGAGTGTGTGGCGCTGGCGAGGGCGGTCGCGAGCGAGGTGGCGGAGCGCTTCGGCGTGCCCGTCTACCTCTATGAAGAGGCGGCGCAGGACCCGCGGCGCCGGAACCTCGAAGACATCCGCCGCGGGGAGTTCGAGGGGCTTGCGGCCAAAATGGGGTCCCCGGGGTGGGCGCCCGATTTCGGGCCGGCGGCGCCGCACCCGTCTGCCGGCGCCTCCGTCATCGGGGCGCGGATGCCTCTCATCGCCTACAACATCAACCTGGATACCGACAGGCTCGACGTCGCGAAGAAGATCGCGGCAGCGATCCGGCAGAGCAGCGGCGGCTTCCGCTATGTGAAGGCGGCCGGCTTCGCGTTGAAGGATCGCGGCATCGTGCAGGTCTCGATGAACCTGACCAACTACGAGAAGACGCCGGTGTTCCGGGTGTTCGAAACGGTCAAGCGGGAGGCGGCGCGATACGGCGTCACCATCCTCGAGAGCGAGATCGTCGGCCTGATCCCCTCCGCCGCGCGCAACGCCGCCGCGGACTACTACCTGCAGATTGCCGGAGTCAAGTCCGATCAGGAGCTGGAGCACAAGCTGCGCAGCCACGATCGTGATTAGCCGTCGGCCGTGATCAGCGTGACGAGCCGTTGCCCGTGATCTTCGTCACGAGCGGCGACCTCACACCGCTTCCTCTTCTCGCCGCGCCGGGACAATCCCGAACGCGCGCATCTTGCGGTACAGGTTGCTGCGTTCGACGCCGAGCACTTCCGCCGTCCGCGAGATGTTGCCGTTCTGCGCCGCCAGCGCGCGCAGGATGTAGTCGCGCTCGAAGCGCTCGCGCGCATCGTGCAGCGGCAACGGCGGCGTCCCCTCCGCCTCGGGCGACGAGGTGGCCCCCTCGAGAAAAGCCAGATCGCTCAACGAAATCGTGTCTCCCGGCACCATGATCATCAGCCGTTCGATGACGTTGCGCAGCTCGCGCACGTTGCCGGGCCACCGGTAACTGCGCAACCCCGTGGCCGCGCCGGCGTCGAGACGCTTGGGGCGGCGTCCATACTCGCGAGCGAACTCCGCCATGAAATGATCGGCGAGCAGCGCGATGTCGTTGTCGCGGTTCCGCAGCGGCGGCACGAAGATGGGGATGACGTTCAGGCGGAAATACAGGTCCTCGCGGAAGCGTCCGGCACGGATCTCGGTCGGCAACTCCTTGTTGGTCGCGGCAATCACGCGCACGTCGACCTTGACGCTCGACGTGCCGCCGACCGGCTCGACCACCTGCTCTTGAAGCGCGCGCAGCACCTTGGCCTGCGTCTTGACGCTCATGTCGGCGATCTCGTCGAGGAAGAGCGTGCCGCCATCGGCGAGCTCGAACTTGCCCCGCCGGTCCGCGACCGCGCCGGTGAAGGCGCCCTTCATGTGCCCGAACAGCTCGCTCTCGATCAGCTCCTCGGGGATCGCCGCGCAGTTCACCTCGATGAACGGGCCCTTCATCCGGCGGCTGCGCATATGGATCGATCGCGCGACGAGCTCCTTGCCCGTCCCGTTCTCCCCATGGATCATGACCCGGCCGTTGGTCGGTGCGGCCATCGCCACCTGCTCCAGCAACTGGCGCAGCACGTAGCTCTCGCCCACCATGGTCTGTCGTCGATCGACAGTGGCGCGCAGCTCGCGATTCTCGACCTCGAGGCGCCGCTGCCTCACCGCGTTGCCCACCACCAGGACGGTCTTCTCGAGCGAGAGCGGCTTTTCGATGAAGTCGAACGCCCCCATCTTGATCGCCCGCACCGCCGACTCGATATTGCCGTGCCCCGAGATCATGATCACGGGGGCGTCGACGCGGCGCTCCTGCAGCTTCTGCAGCGTCATCAACCCGTCCATGCCGGGCAGCCAGATGTCCAGGACGATGGCGTCGAAGGCGGCGCGCAGCGAGCGATCGAGACAGGCCTCGCCCGATTCCACCGCTTCGACACCGTAGCCTTCGTCGCGCAGCACGCCGCTGAGCGCGCTTCGCACGCCCGCCTCGTCGTCAACGATGAGGATGGTCGGCTTCAGCATGGCAGCTCGATGACGAAGCGCGATCCCTGCGGGGTGTTGTCACCCACCTCGATCGAACCGCCGTGCTCCGCCACGATCCGGCGGACGATCGCGAGTCCGAGCCCGCTGCCCCGTCCCTTGGTCGAGTAATACGGCATGAACAGTTTTTCACGGTCGGCTGCCGGCACGCCCGGGCCGTTGTCCGAAATCACGATGCGCGCGACCGCGTTGGCGGCGTCGTGCCGCGTCTCGATGGTGATGCGCGGCGGGTCCCCCCCCGGCCGCGGTCCAGCCTGGGTGCCGCCCATCGCTTCGATCCCATTGTCCACGAGATTGATCACGACGCGCCGGATCTGCTCGACGTCGAGGCGCACCGGAGGCAGCGCCGGCGCGAATTGCCGCTCGATCTGGATGTGCGTGAACAGCCCGTTGTAGAGCGCGAGCGTCTCGGTGAGGACGCCGTTCAGGCTGGACGGGACCGCGCGCGGTGCCGGCATGCGCGCAAACTGCGCGAACTCGTCGACCAGCGCCTTCAGCGATTCGACCTCGCCCACGATCGTCGAGGTGCACTCCTCGACGAGTGCGCGCGTCGCTTCAGGCGCGCCGCCGAAATGGCGGCCCATGCGTTCCGCCGAGAGCTGGATGGGGGTCAGCGGGTTCTTGATCTCGTGCGCCAGCCGCCGCGCCACGTCGCGCCAGGCCGCGACCCGCTGCGTGCGCACCAGCGGCGTCACGTCGTCGAACACGAGCACCGTGCCCTCGCGTGCCCCCGCTTCGCCTTTCAGCGCGGTAGCGGCGGCCGCGAGGTGAACTTCGCGCCCTTCCCGCGCCAGGGCGATCTCCTGCGCGGCGGGCTTGCCGGAGCCCGCGGCGACGGACCGTACCAGGGCCGCGAGCGGCAGGAGGTCTTCGCGCCCGAGCACCTCCTCGACCGGCGAGCCGACGATGGCCGAGTCGACGTCGAGCAGCCGCGCGGCGGCGGAGTTGATGGTGCTGACGCGACCGTCCGGGCCGATCGACACGACGCCGGTGGCGATGCGTTCGAGGACCGTTTCGATATAGCGCCGGCGCTCGTCGAGCTCGGAGTTCTTGCGCTCCATCTCCGTGCGCGTGCGCTCCAGGCGGCGCTGACTGGTCGCCAGCTCGCCGGCCATCGCGTTGAAGGCATCGACCAGCGATCCGAACTCGTCACGCGTTTCGGGTTCAATCCGATGATCGAGATGCCCCGCCCCGATCTCGCGCGCACCTGCGGCGAGCATCCCGACCGGGCGCGTAATCCGCTTGGCGAGATACAGCCCGAGCCACGTCGCGCTGACCAGGATCATCAGCGTCATCATCACGAACACCGACAGGTAGACCCCCTCGAGCGGACCCTTCAAGACCTTCAACTGGCTGTAATCCTCGTACGCCTCCGCGATCCGCCGCGCGTGCCGCGCGAGATCCCCGGAAAGAAAGTCGCTGGCGATCACGACGCCAATCGGCTTGCCGCCGCCATCCCTGACGATCACGCCGGCGCGGACCAGCTCGCCGCCGCCTTCCAGCGGCTCGTGCGCTTGCGTGTCGGTGCTGCCGGACGCGATTCTCCCGGCCAGACGATCCGACGAGGCGCGCAGGTGACCCGGTGGCAGGCTCGGCGACTGCAGCGCGAAGACGGGGACGACATCGGTCTTGCCCCCCTCAGCGCTTTGCAGGCTGTAGATCTCGACCATCCCGACGCGTCCGTCCGTCACCGGGCCCGAGACCGACGCCTTCAGGCCATCGAGATTTCCCGAGAGGAGTGCGTGGGCGGGAACGCCCGCGGCGACGCGCCGCGCCTGCGCTGCGATGGCTGCCTCCCGATCGCGGTAGAACGTGCCGGCAATCGCATTGGCTGACGTCAGCACGTCCGACACAGGCTGGCTGAACCAGCGCGTCGTCGTCTGCCGAATGAGCTCGCTGCCTGCGAGGAGGACGAGCACGGCCGGCACGATCGTGAGCCCCAACAACGCCGCGACGAGCTTGAGGCGAAAACGGGAGAACGGCAACCCGCGGCGGCGCTCGACCACCAGCTTGATCAGGTTGCGCGCCAGCACGAACCCGAGCGCCAGCAGCATCGTCACGTCGACAATCGACAGCGCGTAGAGAACGACTTCGCTCAGGAAGTCCGGGTTGAGCCGCGTCGTGCGATCCGACAGCCGGATGATTGCCGCCAGGCTGAGGAGGAGCAGCAGGATGCCGGCGAGGATCAGCCGCGGATTGTCACGGAAGGGACGCCGCTCAGCAGGCCGCGGCGGCGCCGG